>JAEWME010000021.1 GCA_023393265.1 Bacteroidota bacterium
GTCGTGCGATACTACGATCACGGTTCCGTCGTAATCGGCCAGCGCCTGTTTCAATATCTCTTTGGAGCGAATATCCAAGTGGTTGGTAGGTTCGTCGAGTACCAGCAGATTCACCGGTTCGAGCATCAGTTTGACCATGGCTAAACGCGAACGTTCGCCTCCGGAAAGTACTTTAACTTTTTTCTCCACATCGTCGCCCGAGAACATGAAGCCACCCAAAATATTGCGGATTTTGGTGCGAATTTCGCCCACGGCAATGCGGTCGATGGTATCGAAAACGGTAAGTTCTTCATCGAGCAAATTAGCCTGATTTTGTGCATAGTAGCCAATTTTAACGTTGTGACCCAGTTTGAATTCACCGCCGTTGTACTCCAACTCGTTCATGATGATGCGGGCCAAAGTCGTTTTTCCTTCGCCGTTTTTGCCGACAAACGCCACTTTTTCGCCTCGTTCAATCGTTACATCAATGGTGTCCAGAACCTCATTTGTCCCGTAGCTTTTCGAAAGTTCCCTGATTTCAGCAACCACTGTTCCGGAGCGTAACGCAGGCGGAAATTTGATGCGGAGCGCCGAATTGTCTTCGTCATCCACTTCCAAACGTTCAAGCCTGTCGAGCGCCTTGATGCGCGACTGAACCTGCACCGATTTGGTGGCTTTGTACCGGAACCGTTCGATGAACTTTTCGGTGTCCTCAATCATTTTTTGCTGATTGGTGTACGCCGCCATTTGCTGTTCTTTCAGTTCTTTCCGAAGAACAAGATATCTTGAATAGTTCGATTTAAAGTCGTAGATGCGGCCAAGCGTGATTTCGATGGTGCGGTTGGTCACTGCGTCGAGGAATGCACGGTCGTGCGAAACCAAAACGACGGCTCCGTTATAGGTTTTCAGGAAATCTTCGAGCCACTGAATCGATTCAATGTCGAGGTGGTTGGTCGGCTCGTCGAGCAGAAAAACATCCGGGCGTTTCAGCAGGATTTTGGCCAACTCGATGCGCATACGCCAGCCGCCGCTGAATTCAGAAGTTTGCCGGGTGAAATCGCTGCGTTTGAATCCAAGCCCGATGAGCGTACGTTCAACTTCAGCCTCAAAATTATTTCCGCCCAACATGTGAAAACGGTCGTTGCATTCGGTTACGTGGTCGAGTAGCCGGTGGTATTCGGCCGATTCGTAATCGGTGCGAACGGCGATTTGGTGGTTGATGTCTTCGATGCGTTTTTCGAGTGCCAGAATTTCTTCGAACGAAGTTACTGCCTCTTCAAAAACTGTTCTTCCGTCGGTAACCAGCATGTGCTGTGGCAAATAACCCAAACGAACGTCTGAAGGAACGGATACAACTCCCTCGCTGGGTTGTTGAAACCCGGCCAGTATTTTCAGGAGCGTGGATTTGCCTGCCCCGTTTTTGCCCACCAAACCAATGCGGTCACGTGGACTAACCAACATCGAAATCCCTTTAAACAGGTCGAAGCCGCCAAAACTGACGACCAATTGATCAACCGAAATCATAGCGCTAAAATTGAGGCTGCAAAGATAACAGAATCATCGGGAAACAAAGCTTGTCATGCTGAACTTGTTTCAGCATCTCATATAGCACTAACTTGTAATTGTGCAGACCCTGAAACAAGTTTAGGGTGACTTTAATCGTTCCGCGGTTATTTGATCGAAACTTCAACCTTAAATTGCGGCACTTTCAGTTCCTGCGGCAGGTTTTTCAAATCGGCTGTACTCACCTGAATGGCTTCGGCAGGAATGCCCTCTTTGGTGGTCATAAAGTTGGTTACCAATTGATTCCTTTTTTCGAGAATGGCATTGAAGGCTGCATCGATGCGGTTTGTACCAACCAGTTTTTCGCAGGCTTTTTCAGTCCCGATTGAGTCTGCTTCGGGAATGCCGTTCTTCAGGAATGCCAGAAAATTAGGATCGTTATCTTCCGGAGTTTGCGCCACAGTCAGCTTTTGTTCAGGATTGGTTATCAAGCTTTTTAAGAAATCAGCTTTGGCCAGGTTGACAGCAATTCTAGTTTTTTCTTTTTCCTGATCGGTGCTTTGCGTCATTTCAACAATCAATTGAGGTTTCTTTTTCAGGATGGTTGACAGCTTCGAAAGGGCGTCGCATTGCGACCTGTCAAGCGAATCCTGCGCAAAACTAAAAGGCAGCTTGTTTAGCGATTCAGGATTGGTGCCAGCTAAACCAGCAAGCGCATTGAAAGGAGAAATGGCCGTTTTTACCATCAGGTTGGCAAATGTTTTCCAGATAATTTTCCCAAGTTTAAATTTGGGCTCCGACGGATTTCCTGTTACCGGTAGATCAAATTTAATCTGGTCGTTGGCATCCTTCATGATGTACAATGCCAGCCGCACCGGAACTTTCATGGCAGTCGTATCTTTTGTTTTCTTCCCGAATTCCAGTTCGTCAACTTTTACGCTGTTCTGATTTTCAAGTAATTTTGGCGTCATTTTCAGGCCAAAAGTATAGTTGAACCAACCTTGCGTAATGGGCGAAGCCACATAATATTCGGTGTATGGCGAAAAGCTCACCAAATCCATCCGTTTGATTTTTGCCGTCATGTTCAACTTCATGAAATCGAGCATACTCCAGGTTGTTTTGCCCGTCAGTTCGCCTTTATTGTTTAGCTTGGTGCTGAATTCAACCGGTATTTCATCGGCACTTTCGCTCAGTCCTGTCATCGTGACATTCAGGTCGTTCAGATCATAGCTGAAAGGCCGGTTTAATGTTTTGTCGGCGATGCTCACCAATCCATTTTTTATCTGGATAGTGTCAATTTGGTAGGTAACCGGAGTGCCGGTTTCCACAGTGGTTCCCGAAGCTTTAGTAATCGAGTCGTTTCTGAAATACGGATCAAAAAACTGCATGATGTTCATATTCGATTTCTCCCGAACGACTAACAATTTGGGCTGGTCGAGCTCAATTTTTCCGAAGGCAAAACGAAAGGTTTTGAGGTTCATCTCACGAATGGTTGTCGATAGCCGTGGTGCCGAGATGATGTTTTCGGAGCGACCGTCGGTTACCGAAAACTGGTCGACAAAACCGCTGCCACTGATGGCAATGTTGATTACTTCGTTCATGTCGCCCACAATTTTCAGGCTTGAAGTCAGATAACCATTCAGGGCACGAACGTCGAAATAATCGGTCAGATAGCTACCGACAGGTTGAATGTCGATATTCTGTGTGTTGATATTTAATGTGTAATTTTTCTTCAGATTATCAACAACCGCCTGAATATTCACACGTCCGTTTTCCCCCATCCTGAAGTCGAGGCCCATATCCGACTGCTCATTGTTCCAGGAGATAAGCGGGAGATCGAGGTTCAGGTTCTTTAATTCCAAATTGTTCTTTTTAACCAGGTCGGCATACACAACATTGCCATCAATCAGTTTGATGTTTTTAATGGTGAATTTCAATGGTTCAGCGGATGCGGTATCTTTTACGGCTGTGCTGTCATCCTTTGGCATAAGGCTGTCGAAATTGAATTTTTCGCCGTCCTGCACCACTTTCACATTTGGATCAACAAGCCGTATTTCAGAAAAAGAATATTCTCCTGATGGAAGTGTCCACGGATCAAAATTGATATACAATTCTTTGAATGACAGAAACGAATCGGTGCCATTGTCTTCGAATAACACAAAGTCTTTTACCTGAACGGCGACTTTCAGATAATTGAAATGCAGTTCGCCGATGGTCAGTTTTCGGCCAATCAGCTTTTCGCTGTTTTTCTCGATGTAACTTTTGGCAAAATCGGAAAGGAAAAACAAAACAATTAAAAGGATGAAAACAAGAATTCCGGGGATGAAGTATCTCTTTTTTATTCGTGCCATGTCTTATGAAATATTTGTTTGCAAAATTACCGAATTCAGTGTCATCAGATTCTTAAAAAACACGATTTTATATTCCCGATTTACAAAATTCTCAGATTGGAAAAGAAAAAGCCGGAGGAAACTGTCAATGTTCTTCCGGCTTTCTTGGCTTTAAATAATATTACCCGATTTTAGGTCTGTCGCTTTTTACGGCTATTCTCATCTTTTTCCTGAATTGCTGACAAATGCAATCGACTTGCTGTCGGGCGACCAGGAAGGAACATTGATGGTACCCTGTCCGCCGTAAAGGTAAGCAATAACCTTTGGCGCACCGCCAGTGGCCGGCATCAGTCGTAACATAACGTGTTTGTATGAAGGATGTGAATTAAATTCGATATCGGGCAAAAAGGAGATAAATGCAATCCATTTGCCGTCGGGCGAAATGTGCGGAAACCAGTTGTTGTACTCGTCAAAAGTAAGCTGTTCCTTTTCGCTGCCATCGGGCTTCATCCGCCACAACTGCATGGTTCCCGACTGGCTGCCATTGTAATAGATGTATTTCCCATCCGGAGAATATTCGCAACCATCTACATGTTCGCCTTCCTTGTTGCTGGTAAGCGCCACTTCTTTGTTGCCCTTGAGGGTGTTCTTATATATATTGTATGTCGAACTGCCGTTGCGCTGTGCTACGTACACCACTTCCTTGTTGTTGGGTGCCCAGCCGTGCAGGTATGATGGAGTGTCTTTGGTTACCATTTGTGGTTCACCACCTTCGATAGGTAGCACATAAACCGTTGAGCCGCCGCCCGGTAAACCATCGCGGTGACTGCTGATTCCAAGCATTTTGCCATCAAATGAAATCACATGGTCGTTGTTGTTGTGATTGGCAGTGCCGGTATTAATTTTTACCATTTCGCCACCTTCAGCAGGCATGGTATAAATGAAACCGTCCATGTTAAACAGAAGCCTTTTGCCATCGGGCATCCAGTTGGGTGCTTCAAATTTTCCGTTCTTTTCGGCAATCACTTTGCGTTTTCCATCGAAAACGTTCATGGTTTCCATACGGCATCCAATCCATCCCTGTTCGCCGGGATCATAATTGTCACTCACCGGCTGATCAATCCTTACGTTCCACATTTTTGCAGTTTCCACAACATCGGTATCATGTGAACTGATGATCATTCCGGCCAGAACTTCATCCGGAAGGTTTTCCGTTACCGTTTGTCCGATCAGTTGCAGTGGTTCGCCCGGATGAGCAGCACGCATAATCATTGTTTTCCCGGAGCGTTCCAGTTGAATAATCTGGTAATAGGGTTTCGGAGCAAATATCTCGTCCTGAGGGTCGCGCATATTGGCATTTTCCATCACGCGCCATTGCAGGGCGGTGAGGCCGTCGCCGTGCAGAACGGCAGAACAATGTACGGCATTATCCTTGTCGGAAGCACGTACCATCCAGCCGATTTTTCGGTGAATTTTGTTGTCGCCCACAAAAGCGAAATTCGCGGTCAGGATAAAGTCACCTTTAAGCTTGTTGTAGAGGTATTGAAACTCGTCGCGGCCAAACCAGATGTTGTATCCGGCGCCTTTCATGGTATAGGTTTGTGTGGCTTCGTCGTAGACTGATGACCCCGCAAGTTTGGGCGAGCCAATGTCTTTACTGTTTTCGAATATGCCGATTGGTTCCTGAGCAAATGTGCTGATAGATAACATTGAAAGGAAAATAAGCAATGTCTTTCTCATGATTATTCAGTTAAGGTTTTATAATTTTGGTTAATTCCGTCCGAATTTAGTTAATTCCTGAAATTGCAATATTTCTTTTCTGAATTTTTATTTCATGAAGTAGATATATCTGGTGTAAGGCATTTTCCCCTCCTCTGATATTTTATTTACCTTTGCCAAAATTTTTTGAAATATGGGAAGAGGTCGTAAAATTAAGCCGTTTTTTGAAGGAGTGACAATTGTTGATGTGGGGGCAGAAGGAAAAGCAATTGCCCGTGTAAACGACATGGTAGTTTTTACGACACATGTGATACCCGGCGATGTTGTTGATTTGCAGGTTACCCAGAAACGCAGTAAATATATGGAAGCGCGGGTTGTTCGCGTGGTAGAACAATCACCCGACCGTGTTCCGGCGTTTTGCGAGCACTTCGGGGTTTGTGGAGGCTGTAAATGGCAGTTTCTTCCCTACGAAAAGCAGCTATTTTATAAGCAAAAACAAGTTGCCGACCAGCTTCGCCGAATTGGTCACATCGACCTGCCTGAAATTTCGCCTATTCTCGGCTCAAAAAAGACAACAAATTATCGCAACAAGCTGGAATTTGGGTTCTCGAATAAGCGCTGGCTGACAGTTGATGAGATATCAGAAAGCAACGAAGAAAAGAATATGAATGCGCTCGGATTGCACGTTTCAGGAATGTTCGACAAGATCATTAATATCAATAAATGCTGGCTGCAGGGAGATCCATCCAACGAAATCCGCAATTTCATCAAGCAGTATGCCGATGAAAACGGACTCGAATTTTTCGACCGAAAAACGCAATCCGGTTTACTACGGAACATCATTATTCGTACTGCTACAACCGGCGATGCCATGCTGATTATTTCATTCTTTAGAGAAGAGAAGGAGAGTAGGGAAAAACTGTTGAAGGCAGTGGCGAACGAATTTCCGCAGATTTCATCTTTGATGTATGTAATTAACGAAAAAGGGAACGACACCATTACGGATCAGGAGATACTTGTTTTTAAAGGCGCTGATCACATTTTTGAAGAAATGGAAGGGCTGAAATTCAAGATCGGGCCCAAAAGTTTTTATCAGACTAATTCGGAACAGGCTTACGAACTATATCAGGTTGCACGCGAATTCGCCGGATTAAAGGGTGGGGAAGTGGTGTACGACTTATATACAGGCACTGGCACCATCGCAAATTTTGTGGCCCGGAATGTTAAAAAAGTAGTTGGAATTGAATATGTTCCTGAAGCCATTGAGGATGCTCATGTGAACTCGGAGATCAACGGAATTGATAATACCAGCTTTTATGCAGGTGATATGAAAAAGATTCTGACACCTGAGTTTGTTGCCCAAAATGGTCGTCCGGATGTCATTATTACCGATCCGCCACGGGCTGGCATGGATCCCGAGGTAGTGAAAACCATTTTGGATGCTTCTCCTGAGCGGGTCGTTTATGTAAGTTGCAATCCTGCCACCCAGGCGCGTGATTTGGCCCTGATGAACGAACAATACCAGGTTACCCGCATTCAACCGGTTGATATGTTCCCGCATACACACCATGTTGAAAATGTGGTACTGCTGGAGCGGCGCTAAAAAAATGGCCCCGAAATTAGATTCTTCAGGGCCATTTTTTTGACTATTATATTTTCTACAATTCCTTTATACGGATATTTTTAAACTTCAAATCTGAGCCGTGGCCGAGGAATCCAATATGTCCGGTTTGGCGCTGCAAACCCGGATGGTCATTATGGTCGGCGGTGCCGTTCTTGCTGGCATCTTTCATGTTTCCTTCCAGAATCACCGTTCCGTTGAGTGTTACCCGAATATCGTCGCCATTTACCATTACTTCTTCCGAGTTCCATTCTCCAACCGGTTTCAGGAAGCCGCGCTTGGCTGCAATAATTCCGTAAACAGAACCATGATACTGATAGGGTTGTAAATCTTTATATATGTCGGCAGTATTGTCAAGTATCTGGATTTCCTTTCCAACGTATGCTACATCGCCCTCAAGCGGAGCATGAATACCC
>JAEWME010000079.1 GCA_023393265.1 Bacteroidota bacterium
CATTTTCAGGATTGTTGATTTCTTCAAATTGTTCCTGCAATTCAGGCGCATAAATCTGACCATCAGTTTTTTCAGGAAACAGCAAACTAAACAAATCCTGAACCTTTTCTTCACTCCGAACTTCGAACTCCGAACTCCGAACTTTTTTTATCTCAGGATAAATCTTTGTGTAATACAGGTAATTTGCTTCGGCCTTCACCACCTGGTCGGTCGGATTGATGAATGCCCGGAGCAGTGAAACGATAAACGCAATTACCTCTGAATTAGCGATAAACAGCGATTCGCCCGAAAGAATATCGAAGTTGTAACCTTTATTTTCAGGCAACCCTTTTTGTGCCAGAAAAAGATCAGCCACCTGGCTTGCTTCGTCTTTGCGCCTGACCAAAATGGCAATTTCGTGCGCTTTAGCCCCTTTATCCTGAAGGTTTTTAACGGTGGCAACCAGCTCTTCGAGCGTGCATTTTTCGTTGGCTTCTTTCTGCTCGGTTTTCGCCTCCAAAAACCGGGCGCGCACGTAGCCAAGCTCTGCCATTGCCGTGTTGGATATTTCCTGAACGCTGTCGGCATATACATCGGTGACGCCCACCGCTACCGGATTTTCTGCAATGCCTGCTGTTTCAAGTTCTGCTTCAAAATTTTGCTGCAATAACTTTGGCATCAGCTTGAAAATAGTGTTGTTGAAGCGAATAACTTTACCAAAACTCCGCCAGTTGCTTTTCATCACTTCATCGCGCAGACCAAAGGTCGGGAAGCTTTCGCCGAGCTTTCCGGCGAGCAGTCGCCAGTCGCCGCTTCGCCAGCGGTAAATAGCCTGTTTCACATCGCCAACCACCATACTCAGGTTGTCTTCGGCCAGCGAATTGCCAATCAGTGGCCTGAAATTCGACCATTGCAGTCCCGAAGTATCCTGAAATTCGTCGATCATGAAATGCGAATAAACAGAACCGGTTTTTTCGTACACAAAAGGCGCTTCGGAATCGGCAATCACATTTTTCAGCAGGTTACCCGAGTCGGAAATCAGCACAATACCTTTTTCGCGGCAAAGCTCTTTTACCGCCTTTCGCAAGTCAACCAGGATTCCGAGCGTATAAAGCTGGCTGATAATCAGTTTAGCCGAAGTATATTTTCTTTTTTCTGTTTCAACCAGCCGAACCGCTTCCTGCATTTTGGGCATCAGCTTTTGTTCGGCAACAGCCGTAAGTCTCGATTTTAGTGGTTCTTTCACCGATGATGTAACCCAGGCCGACGGGTCGCCGACAGACCGCATGGTGGTGATATTCAGTTCAAACTTCAGATCTTTCATTTTCTGAAACCCACCGGCCGGACCGGAAGCTTTCGATTTGAAATCGTCAGCCGACAGGCCTTCTATGTCCAGAATATTCAAACCTTCCTGCCCGAGCGACTTTAGTTTATTTTCGTACAGCACAATTATTTTACTGAGTTTTCCATGGTATTCGCGCAGGAAACCGCGGTTATTCAGCTTTTCGTACAAACCTTCGTTCAGCGATTTAAATGTCTCGTTATAAATCTCGCTGCCAAGGCGCAAAATATCCTTCTTGAGGTTCCAGCCTTTTCCTTCGCGCATTTTGTCGGAAGCAAACGCTTCGAGCCATTCCAACAGGTTTGGGTTTTCGTCTATCGACTGGATCAGCCGGTCGGCAGCTTCTTCGAGAATACTTTGCTCGTCGAGTTCTACATTATAGGCCGCATTGATACCCAGTTCACGGTTGAATGCTTTAATGACGCGCTGAAAAAAGCTGTCGATGGTGCTGATTGAAAACCGCGAATAATCGTGCAAAATGCGCTTTAAAACGAGCTGAGCATGACGCTCAACCTGCATGGCCGGCCAACCGAGTTCTTTCATGAGCACATCGAGGTACACCGACTTTTCGCCTTTCGCCAGATGGTATAATTCCCCGATGATGCGCGATTTCATTTCGGCAGTGGCTTTGTTGGTGAATGTTACAGCCAGGATATGCCGGTAATTGGTTTCGTCGGTGAGTGCCAGTTTTATATATTCAACTGCCAGCCGAAAAGTTTTTCCGGAGCCTGCTGAAGCTTTATATACCTTGAGTTGCGACATTTTTTACCATTTTTTGAAAATCCACTACTCACTTTTGCGAGCGTGTTCATTCAGGAAACTAAAATACGCATAACCGCCGGAAAGAAACAGCCAAAACGAAACTTGTTGAAAAGTATTGAGAAAGAATAAAAATTATTCTGGTTAGTGGCGTGAAAAAAGATTGTAATTTTAACGAAATAGAATATTCAAAATCCTAATAAATCTGGAAATCATGAAATATTACTACTTTCTTTTCCTCCTGATTTTGCTGTCCTCATGTCGGTTCGGATCCGATAGTAAGAAAGACGCGGGGATGATTGCTGAGAAATTGTCCAACGTTCTAACTGAAAGTCAATTGATAAATATCTCAGATTCGATTGTTGAAGTAAAAGGGATTATTCAGTCTTCCGGTATACAATTTTCTGATCAATTGGGTATTGCAGCCGATTTTCAGATAACGAACCCGTTTAAATCATATTTCCTGATATCTAAACAGGATTTATTGCCTTATTGGGGTGAGTGTGTTATTGTCAAAGGAAAATACTTAAAAGGCTGGGAATCGGATTCAACGAGTCACAACGGAAAATATACCTACATGAGATCTGCAATTCTGCTTGATTCAATCAGTAAAATACCAAATACCTATTGCTTAAACTCTCCTGTTTTTGAGTTGCCCAACGACTCAGATAACGTGACATCTGCAACCGATACAACAATTAATGGAATTATAGTTCGGATTAAAAGAATGGCTCCGGACATCAATTACGATTACGGCCTGAAATTGGAAAATTCAGCGTTATTAGCCGGAGAAACAAGTTCTGTTGGCATCATTCCGATAACCATAAATATGGAACTGGATAAGTTAAATGAAGCTATTACTAACAAAAAACAGGTGCGGTTGACAGGTAAGTTTATGCAGGGTTATGCCGAATCAACCATATTTTCGGGTAAAAAGTGTGTTGTCGAAGAGTAATTATAGAATCATAGCCTTCTCTGTTTTAACAATCATGAATGGCAAAACATCTCTAATAATGCGAGGTGAAAAATTCAGGTGTATTTTAATTATTTTGTTTGTCTTTTTGTTTGATGTTTGCATTGGGCAGTCGGTTAGTGTTGGTAAAATTGGCCCGGAAGGAAAAGCACTTTTAAAATACATTGAACCGGAAGCGCTCAAAAATTTGGTTGACCAACCGACAGACTCCATTTGGATATTGGATGTACGGTCGCAAAAGGCATACGAAAACGGGCATATTCCTACGGCCAAATCCTTTTCCGCAGGCGAGGTGTTGAAACGCCTGGATGAAATTCCAAAAGACAAATACCTGATTATTTACTGCACGGTAGGAGCCAATGCTGCCATCGTTCAGAAAAAACTCAAAAAGGTTGGCTACAAACGAACGATGGACTGGGGAGGGCTTTCACGTTGGAAATGGAAAAAGGAGACGGGAAATCCCAAATAATTCCTGCTTTGTTTTTATGGAAACTGTAAATTTGTCTCCTGAAAACAAACAGAAAACGACCATGCAAACCATTCAATCCCTCGCAAATCTGAGTTTTGATGCGCTTTTTATAGCTTTTGCCGAAGCGTTTGGCACCTATGAAATACAGATTAATCGTGCCGAACTGGAGGTGATGCTCTCACGCCGCGGCTTTGACCAGAGGTTGTCTTTTGGCGCTTTCGACGGCGATAAACTTGTAAGTTTTACATTTAATGGTATTGGCCAGTACAACGGAATACCTACGGCATACGACACTGGCACAGGTACTTTGCCCGGCTACCAGGGAAAAGGGCTGGCATCTGCGGTTTTCAATTATTCTATTCCGTTTCTGAAACAGGCTGGCGTGGAGCGATATCTGCTCGAAGTATTGCAGCACAACGAAAAAGCAGTTTCCGTTTATCGAAAACAGGGATTTCAGGTTAGCCGCGAATTCAGCTATTTTGTCTCTCCGCAACAGGATGTAAAAACATTTTCGGGTGAAATACCCGAAAAATATTATTTGAAGCCTGTTACGCTTGACCTTCACGCTGAAATGCAGGCGATGTGGGATTTCATGCCATCGTGGCAAAACAGTTTCGATTCAGTTCGCAGGCGCATCGACGATTTTATTATCAACGGTATCTTTTCAGGAGAAAAGCTTGTGGCTTACTGCATTTTCGAGCCCAATTCGGGCGACATTACACAACTTGCCGTATCTCCCAAACACCGCAACAAAAACCTGGCTTCAGCGCTGCTCGCCGAAGCGGTAAAAGTGAACCGCCATCCAAATATCAAGCTGATCAATGCTGAAGTAAATTGCCAGGTGCTCCGGTCGTTTCTGGAGAAGCACGGCATTCAACTTCAGGGTAAACAGTTTGAGATGATTAAGCCGTTGCTTTAAAGCGGATTTCGATGTCTTCGCCTTTTTGTCCCAGTAGGAATTTTCCTTTGTAAACCAGCTTGCAGCCATTCTTGCTGAACGTTTCTTCCAGTTTTTCCTGAATGTCGGCAACCATTTGAGGCAGACAGTCTTTGCGCCAGTGGCTGTAAAACAGGTTTTCGTCATCGTCAGAATACTGGATGAGAAAGGCTGCATTTTCGGGGAAAACAAGGTCGTCGTAGGCATACGAAATGTCCAGATCAATAGCTTCTTTTACCATCACTCTTACTTTTTCTAAATCTCTGAATTTCATGATTGTGTAATTTAAAGTTGAACGTACATAGATTATAAAAGGGCAAACCAGTACTTCACCTGGTGAATGCGGTCGGCATCTTCCCATGTTTGACATTTTACCAGTTCCATGTTAATTGCGTCTTCAAATTCGGTTTCGTTGAAATCAAAATTCTCCATTAAATCCTGCTTTTGCAGTTGGTTGCAGTCCCTCCTGAACTCCTTGTCCCGGATGAACTTTCGCACAAAACTGATTGATTTTCCAAGTGCCATATCAGTAAAATTATGAGTTACAACTTGTTGAGCTACAACTTCCGCAGGAGCCGCTGCAAGCTGATGTTTTGGCCATTCGGGCGGTCAGGAGCGGTAATTGGCTTAATGTAAATAATCGAATGTTTTCCTGAATGTCTTCGCCTTTGGCCTGAAAAACGGCTAATCCGCTTTCAGCAAAAAAACTGAGCGCCATGAGTGGCATTTGCGGACTAATGACTGCACCAATGCCCCGTCGTTTCAGTTCGAAACCAAGGTTGCCCGGACTTGCGCTGATCTTTCGGGCCAGCACACACTCCATGCTTTCGTCGGCTTCGTTATATATGCACACGTATTCGGAGTTGTGAAAACTTTTGGCGATACTTTTTTGGTCGTTAGGCAGGTTCGTTACAGGAATTACAATCTTCATGATGCTGCGTTTTGGTTCGACGACCACCGTAACCCAAAAGCCATGCCTTAAAATAGGAATGATTGATTTAGTGTATTTTATTAAACAGAGACGCAGGAAAACCCTACATTTTTGTAGTGTTTTTCAGCCCTGTTTTACCAATTGGTATTTTTTGCTATTTCAAAATGGCATCCCAAAGTACTTCAACCGGATGCAGTACTTTGCGTCCTGTTCCATCCTGAATATGGTGCCGGCAGGAAGTCCCAGGCGCCGTAATGATTTCATCATCAGTTGCTTTCCTGACGGCAGGAAAAACGCTGAGTTCGCCGATTTGCACACTCAACTCGTAATGTTCTTTTTCGTAGCCGAATGAGCCAGCCATCCCGCAGCAGCCGCTTTTTATTTCTTCCACCGAATAGTTAACCGGCAAGCCAAGCATTTTCTTCGTTGGAAGGGTAGAGGCAATGGCTTTCTGCTGGCAATGCCCGTGAAGTTTGATGATTTTCTTTTCCTCAGAAAATTGTTCAGGAGTGATATTTCCTTTTTCAATTTCGGCTGCAAAAAATTCTTCGAGGAGCAGTGCGTTTTTAGCCAATGCCCTGGCTTCTTCCTGAAGTTTCAGGTCTACCAGCTCCGGATATTCGTCCCTGAAAGAAAGGATGGTGGATGGTTCCAGTCCAATCAGTGGTGTTTCTTCGGAAATGATTTCGGAAAGGTGGCGGACATTTGCTTCAGCTATTTCTTTCGATTTCCGGAGCAAACCTTTTGACAAATAGGTTCGACCACTTTCCATA
>JAEWME010000092.1 GCA_023393265.1 Bacteroidota bacterium
GTAAACCACAGCCAATAATCTGGTAGTCGTCTCCGTCAATCACATAGTTATCATCCAAATTTTCATAATGAGCATCACCAGGAACCTGACCGAACTTTGCAGCTTCAGCAGCTTCCGATGGTTTCCACGGACCGAGATATTTTAATCCCCAGAAAGAACCCAGAGGCTTGCCAACAGCGTAAATAAATTCAGGCTGTCCGTTAAGCCCATTCAGGTTTGGCTGCGAGAAAATACGCGACTCTTCGCCCAGATTTTTTACCGTGTTTTTAACTTTCGAGAAGTTGAAATCACTTTCCCAGGTTACATTTCTGTTTGCAATGATTTTGCCACCGATACTCAAATCCCAACCTTCGTTCCTGATTTTACCAACATTAGAAGTAATGCTGCCACCACCGGCATAGTACGGAACCGATTGGTTCAGCAACAGGTCGCGCGTGTCTTTGATAAAATAGTCCAGTTCAAAGTTCAATCTTCCTTTGAAGAAACCAGCTTCCAAACCAAGGTCTTTCTGTTCGGTTGTTTCCCACTTCAGATCAATATTTCCCGGATTACCAATCTGGATACCACTCGTACGGTCGCCTGTTGTAAAAGCGTAATAAATACCTGTATTGTAAGTCGACCAGGTTGCATAAGGCGAAATAGCCTGGCTACCGGTCAAACCCCAGCTTGTTCTCAATTTCAGTTTACTGAAAACACCTAAATCAGAAATAAAATCTTCGTTTCCGGCATTCCACGCAAGAGCAGCCGATGGGAAAGTACTGAATTTATGCCCTTCAGCAAATTTCGAAGAACCGTCGTTCCTGACAGAAACAGATGCCATATATTTATTCATGTATGAATAATTTACACGGGCCAAATATGAAAGTAAAGTCCATTTGGTGTATCCCGAACCAACACTGAATGATTCTGCCTGTGCCAGGTTATCGTATTTTAAAGCCGGAAATTTCAGTTTCGAAGCCGAAGCATTCGAATAATTGTATTTGTATTCCTGAGTTTCAAAAACTGCAACAGCGTTAATGCTGTGCTTCTTGTTAATTTCCTTCACATACGACAACTGACTGGTTGTTTGAATATTTACAGATTTACCATTTTCAATTGAAGCACTCGGACTATAATTGGAAGCGTAATTTCCGCTGAAATTCTTGGTTGTTCTGAATGTAAGGTCGGTTCCGGCCTGAAGGTCGAGAGACAGACCATCGATGAACTCGTATTTAATCCCTCCAACCAGGTTGGCAAAGGTTCTTTCATTTCTGTTTTCGGTGTCGTAAATAATGGCTAGCGGGTTGGTTTTAATCGATCCAACCGGGTCGCTCAGCTTGTAACCGCCATTGTCGTCATATGGATTGGTGGTCGGAGCCCATGCCAATGCCTGAACAACCGGAGTTCCGGCGCCGGTTCGGGCTTGTGTATTAATTCCAACAGTTGATGCGCCGTTAACATTGAATCTGAAAGAAAGCTTATCGTTATATTTCGAAGTAAAGTTTGTCCGGAAGTTAATTCTATCGTAACCTGAATTGTTGATGATACCATCCTGACTTAAATAGTTGGTTGAAATTCGATATTGTGTTTTATTGGTCCCCCCTGAAACGCTCAACTGGTGCTGAGTTGAGAAAGCTTCCCTAAATATTGCATCCTGATAGTCGAAACCGCCATTCTGCCTGTAACCGTCGATCTCTGCCTGCGAGAAATAAGGATCGAGTCCTAATGCCTGATTCTTGGCATTGACTGTTTCAGCAAATTCGGCTGCCGAAAGAACATCATATTTCTTCACAACCGACGAAAGCGAAACACTTCCCTGGTAATCCACAGTGACCTTTCCGTCTTTGGCTCCATTCTTGGTGGTAACAAGAATAACACCGTTAGCTCCACGGCTACCGTAAATAGCAGTAGAAGCAGCATCTTTCAGAATCTCAACTGATTTAATGTCACTCGGATTCAGCATATTATAATCAACACCAACAAAACCGTCGACAACGAATAATGGGCTGTTATCGCCAAGAACAGAGTTCGCACCACGAATACGGATACGAACGTCGCCACCGGGAGCGCCCACCGTATTGGATATTTGCACACCCGAAGCGCGTCCCTGCAACACCTGGTCAACACGTGTAACATTCTGGTCGGCGAACTGATCGCTCGAAACAGAAGACAATGAACCGGTCAGGTCAGATTTTTTCACGGTGCCATAACCAATTGCAACAACCTCGTCGAGGCCGATTGTCTCTTCTTCAAGTTTTACATTGATGGTGGTTTGTCCGTTTACGGCCACCTCCTGAAGTTTCATTCCCACAAACGAGAACTGCATGGTGCCATCCGAAGGAACATTAGTTAACGAGAAATTTCCGTTGGCATCGGTAATCACCCCTGCCGTTGTTCCTTTTATTACAACCGAAACTCCCGGAAGCGGAATGCCCGACGAATCGGTTACGCGGCCCGAAACGCTAATCGGCTGCGCAGCATTCATCAATTCCGATTCAGTTGTCAGCGCTATTTGCCTGTTGTTAATCCTGTAAACAACGTTGGTGCCTTCAAAAATTTCATCCAAAATATCTGTAAGCAATTCGTTGTTGACAACAACATTTACTTTTTTCTCGACGTCAACAACCGAAGCGTCATAAATAAAAAAGAATTGTGTTTTATCTTCTATTGCCTGCAAAGCCGCTTTAGCCGAGACATTCCGGAGATTTAAACTTAAGCGTGAGTTTTGTGAATAGGCATTTCCTGCCAAAACATGAACAATACTTAATACCATTAAAAAGCATGTCACTCTCATAATTCGAAACAATTTGGATTTCCATACCGATCCCAGTACGAAAATCAATGAACGATCATTTTTTTTCATAAATTTGTTACGATTTGAATTAATATTCAGATTATTTGTGTGCCTGAACATTGACGAGGGCACACGAAAAACGGAAGGGGATGTTGCAGCATCTCCTTTTTTGTGCGGTTTCGTTATTTAATCATAGGCAATCGTCAGTTTAGTGTTTATTTTCATATCATCAGTTAAATAGTATTTTAATCCTTTCGTTTTCTTTTCCGGGAACCAGCCTGTAATTGATGTGGCATGAGAACCGGATGTAATCTAGAATTTCCTTCAGGCTTTCATTTTTAAATTTGGCGTTAAATACAGAGCGGTAAACCTCCTGGTTTTTCACAACAACTTCAATATCATATTTTCTTTCGAGTCGTCTGATTACGTCGGTCATCGGTGTGTCCTTAAAGATAAGCTCGCCATCTTTCCATGCCAGGTAACTATCCTCCGGAAAATCAACAATACTTAAATTGCCCGATTGCGAGCTAAAGTCAGCCATTTCACCCGGGTTCAGGTAATACTTAAATTTAGTGTTTCGGGTGTCCGACAGTTCAATCTTTCCCGATTCAAGAATCACCCGTACATTATTTTCATCCGGATAGGCACAAACATCGAAACGAGTACCGAGTACTTTTACCTGCAGGGTGCCGCACGACACAATCAGCGGCAAATCCTTGTTTTTCTTCACATCAAGAAAAGCCTGACCGCTCAATGTCAGATTTCGGTTTGTTTGCGAAAAGCGGCTGTCATATCTCAGGGAAGTTTTGGAATTGAGCCAAACGACAGAACTATCAGGAAGAATAACCTTGGAGATTTGTCCTTTTTCTGCGATTACCGAGGTATATTGAATCGGTTGCTGATCAGTAGGATTTTGACGGAAAAGATAGAAAAGCAAGCCTGAAATACCAATCATAACTACCAGAACGGCAGCATATTTAATGATACCAAAGGCCACAGTCCGACCTTTATTTTCTGAACGCATCCGCGACTGAAGTTTTGCATACGAACCTTCAATCCGATAGTCTGACATCTTCTGAGTTGACGACATCAGTGCCCAGGTAATTTTGGCCTTACTGAAAAACGCTTCATCCGCTGCCTCTTCACGGAGACCCGACAGAACTTCAATTTTTCGCTCAGGATCAAGGTTTCCTGTAACAAGATTCAATATATCCTCTAGATTTTTCATTGGCTTCTGTAATAGTAAATGCACAAATATTCATTTACCCACCCTCCCGGGTCGATTTTTTTTGCAGAAATATGGAGAATTTACGAAATGAGCAGATATGCAATAAACGGGATGTAATCTTTCAGAGCTACCCGAAATGCTTTAATCCCTTTTGAAATATGCTTTTCCACTACCTTAACGGAGATATCCAG
>JAEWME010000150.1 GCA_023393265.1 Bacteroidota bacterium
CGAACCGGATTCCATCCTGAAATTTTTTACTGTATAATTTACCGAATCCATTTCGAGAGTTGCAGGCCCATCTTTTAGTTCCCATTCCTGCTTGCGGTAGGCCAGCTTCCAGTCGTTCAGTTTAAGCTTTATTCGATCTCCCCATTCCACAAAAGCGTCAATGGCAGTATTTAAGTCGCGATTCATCGCGCGGCCACTAATCTGCGCATTTTTTGCGGTCGCCTTTGCCGTAGCATCCAGCGAATCAATCTGAAACGATTCATTCCTGATGTTGCCAATTTGCACATTGACGTCGGCCAGCGTATCGGTTTTGGTAATTTTCGCAAGGGCATGTGCAGCCAAATTATCAAAAAATATGCTGTCAATCATCGAGTTATCAAGGTCCAGCAGGGCATCAATTTGTAGCGAATCTGTTCTCCCGCTCAGGTGTGCCGAAAGCTTACCACTTGTCTCGATCGACTCCACCGGAATCCACGATTTAAACTCGTTGATGCTTTGAAGATTGGCAAAAATCCGAAGATCCGAAACGCCTCGAAGGTTGTAATTTCCTTTCGCCCCGGCAGTCAGTCCGCTTGTCTTCACCCAAAGTGAATCAACCTGAATATTTTCACGGTTGTAGGCAACATCGGCAAATACAGTGTCAAATCTGGCGTCCTGAATTGTTGATTCTTGAAACAGCATTTTTGCTTTGGCCGACATCGTTTTCGGGTCAAACCCGCGCCCGGTCAGCGTCGCGGTTCCATTGATGTCCGATTTCAGGCTGTCGATACCTGTCAGTTGCGCCAGATCGAGATTTCCGGCGGTTAAACCGACTGTATAAACCGGATTCTGATCCATGAAATTTTCGACATCAGGAACAACCCTGAAACGGCCAAACTGTCCGTCGCCTTCCGCATAGCCAGACAGGTTTCCGCGCTCGGCATTCAGCTTAAAATCGAGTTTGCGTACTTTCTTTTGCTCAATCAGGCAGTCGTTAAAATCTCCGGAAACGGCCACCAAAGCTGTTTTAGGTTCAATTCCTTTTCCTTCAGCAACGATGTTACCGTTGATAATATATTTCAGCTCGGGCATGACCGCCCATTTGTCGAGGTGTATATTTTCAACCGAAGCGGTTATTTTATACTGAAGCAGCGAGTCGGCCCGGTTGTAGATAAGCTCAGGAAAATTTGCCAGCCAAAGGTTCAGGTGAATCTGCTCGCCCTGGTCAGACAAATGTGCCGAAGCGATCAGCGAATCGTTTTTCATGTGCGCATCGAGCTGGAACACAGGCGCCACCGGAAACCGGAAACCTGCCAGGAAAAAACTGAATTCGTCGAGTTGGAGCGGATCGGTTTGAAGATTGGCATCAGCCACCAGCGGAGAACTTTCTTCAAATTTTCCGTCGCCAGCCAGCCTGTTTTGGCGGGTCTTTAGCCGAAGATCTTTCAACTCAGCCAATTTACCTTTCCGCCCGAATTTAAACGACAGATCGGCCAGCGAAAAGTCTGGTTTTCGGGTATCAAGCGAAAATTGCTTCAGGTTCAGCCGCTGTTCGCCAGCCGAATAAAAAAGCGATAATTCGGTATTGATGCGCTCAATTTGTTGCGGTATAATTGTGTCAGGCGACGAAATCCGGATTCGTCCGTCGCGGATCAGAAAATCGGCCAGGTCGATTTCGAAGGAACCGGAACTGCCCGCGGTATCGCTTTCAGCCACTGTTTCCTCGCCGCTTTTCACGAGATGCTGCACATTCCATGTCGAATCGGGCAACTGCTTCAGGAAAATATACGGGTTGACAATTTCGAGCGACGAAACCGACAAACGACCTTTCAGCAACGGCCAGAGGTCGTATTTGGCCTCCGCTTCAGGAATAAAAGCAATCGTATCAGCCGCATCTGAGAGCAAAACATCCTTCAGGTTAAATCCTGAAAAGAAATTGCCCGAAACGGCTTCAACTTTTAACGAACCGTTCAAATAGGCTCCAGCCTGTTTTTCGATGATTGCGGGAAGTTTTTTTCTGAAATATTCGGTCTGCGTCAATCCAAGCAAAATCCCGACGGCAACCACCACAAACAGCAGCAAGCCGAGTAAAATCCGAAGTAATATTTTAATTGCTTTTCGCATGATTTTAAAATGCTTGTCCAACACTGATGAAAAACTGGGGGCTCCGCTTTTCGTTCCAAACCGGGAAGCCAATATCGAAACGCACCGGCCCGATTGGTGTTTCGACTCGGATGCCACCACCAACTGCGTAAGCCAGATCGCCCAAATCGAAATGATAAGAATCTGGCCATACATTTCCGGCATCGACAAAAGCCACGCCGCTCACCTTCCAGAACAAAGGATAGCGTGCTTCGAGGCTACTTTCCATCACACTTTTACCTCCCGAGGGCGTGCCATTTTCGCGCTTCGGCCCAAGTTCCGACCGGTTCCAGCCACGGATGGAATTGCTGCCGCCCGAATAAAACCGATCTTCAACTGGTATAAACTGATCGGTATCAGCCGAATGAATTCCACCCAACATGATTCGGAAAGCGAGAATTACGTCACCCAAATCGTGGTAAGTGCGAAAGTCGCCCCACAAGCGGCTGTAATTGAAATCGCTGCCAAACAGGTGCCCGTTGATTTTATAACCTGCGGAAAGGTTGACTCCTTTTTCAGGAGAAAACTTCGGTTTCGAATCGTTGAAAACAGCGCTGACTAAAACGCCTGACTTGTTGTACAAAAAGTTATTGTCTTCCATCCCCGGAATCTCGCCCTCGCCGGTCCCCACAATTTGTTTGACGCGTTCGAGGTAGTAGCTGGCGGTTACGTTAAACTGATCGGTAAACCGGTAAGTTACCGGCACATTCACCCCATAGTTGCTGGTTTCGTAGCCAGGCTCCGAATTACGCCCGATGAACGGATTGATAATAATAGAGCTTTTCTTTCCCAGAAACTGCGGCTGTATCCAGCGAAGGTTAACCGAATAGGGTTCCAGCGCCGAGTGCTTGAGGTATAAATTGAGGCGTCGTGCGCCACCCCAAAATCCGCGGTAGTTGAAATCGAGGAAGGTCCTGAATTTATCTTCGGTGCCATAACCTGCGCCGAATTTTGAAGTTAGTCTTGGCGCTTCTTCCATATAAATACGCACGGGTATCGGGCTTTTTCGGGTAGCGGCATCACTCTCGGGAAGTACCGAAACCACCCGAAACAACTGAAGCTGATACAGGTTTTTGCGCGTCTCTTCGAGCAGCGACTTATTGTATTTTTCTCCCTCGGTATATGAGATCTGTTTCCTGATAAATTTTTCCGAAACATGCTTATTCCCTTCAATCCGGGTTTCGCCAACCACGCAGATTGGCCCGGGGTCGACGACATATTCGATACCTGTCGACGATTGTTCGGGCTTCAGGCTGAGTTTGTAGTCCACTTTCACATAAGCATATCCCTGGTTGCGAAAAGCGTCCTCAATGGTTTGCACATCGGCCAGTAAGGCTTCGTCTCGAAACCGCTTTTTCTTTGTCAGCATCAGCTTCCTGAAAACCTTGTGCCTGAGCGAATCGAGGTTCACATCTACCGAATCAGTTGTCATTTGCACACGGAGGCTGTCAACCAGCACCGGGTCATTCTCCTCCACTTCAAAAACCAGCTTGACCGTTTGCTTCTTTTCGTTGATTTGTGGCACTCCGGCTTTTACAGCCACGTCCAGGAAACCTTCCCGTTGGTATATGCTTTTGAGCCGTTGCAAATCGGCGTCAATTAAATCTTCGCTGTAAAGCGACGGCACCGATTTAGTCACCAGTTTTTCGAGGTACGAAACCTCTTTCAGCGCCATATTTTCAAGCAAAAAGTCTTTGTCGAGTGTTTTGTTTCCCTTGAAAACCACCTTGCGGATCTCGTAATTTTCCTGCGCATGCAGTTGCATCGTCGGGATAAATACCAGTCCGAGCGACAAAAAAAGCAGATATGCAGTGATTTTCAGTTTCATAAAAGCAATTTATTAACAAAATAAAGTTTCAGCAAGCGAAAAGTTTAAATACCGGCTCATTTTTGTTCGTCCCCGGTTGACTTCAGCCTTTCGAAAACCGTACCAATCGCGAAAACCGGCGTTAAGTCCGGAAGAAACCTGTTCTGCCGTGAAAATTTTTCCACACAATTCCCCAATGCGTTCCTGCCAGCCATCAATCGTAAAAATACAAAAAGCCTAAATG
>JAEWME010000193.1 GCA_023393265.1 Bacteroidota bacterium
AAGGCGTCAGGCATGTTGTTCAGGGCGAACCCGATCCGGAATTTATTCTCAGGGAAGATTTTAATCGCGGAATTGCACGACTAAAGAAATTCGGGTTGGTTTACGATATCCTGATTACCGAAAATCAATTGCCCAACACAATTCGTTTTGTTGAGCAACATCCGGAGCAACAATTTGTGCTGGATCATATTGCAAAACCGAAAATCAGGCAAAACGAAATTGAAGACTGGCGAACAAACCTGAGCAAGCTGGCGAAGCACCCAAATGTGTCGTGTAAGATCAGTGGCATGGTAACCGAAGCAAATTACAAAACCTGGACAGAAGAACAGTTACAACCCTATTTCGACGCAGTTTTGGATGCCTTTGGGCCGAAGCGGCTCATGTTTGGCACCGACTGGCCGGTTTGCCTGGTTGCAACAAGCTATAAAAATTGGCTGGAGTTGGTTAAAAAGGTCGTTTCAAAATTTAGTGTTGCCGAACAGGAACAAATTCTTTATAAAAATGCTATAACAGTTTATCAATTAGGAAATATATAAAAGATGAAAGCAATTGAAATTACAAAACCCGGAGAAATGAGTGTGGTGGATAGAGAAATGCCGGTTGTCAGGAATAACGAAATTCTGCTGAAAATAAATTATATCGGATTTTGCGGTTCGGATTTGAGTACCTACCTGGGTAAAAATCCGCTGGTGAAATACCCCAAAGTTCCGGGACATGAGATTTCTGCTACTATTCAGCAATTGGGCGATGAAGTTCCAGCCAAGTTTCAGCTTGGTCAAAAGGTAACGGTTGTTCCATACACCAATTGTGGTCATTGTACCTCATGTCGGCAAAAGCGGTTCAATGCCTGCAGGTACAACGAAACGCTCGGAGTTCAGCGTGAAGGAGCCATGGCAGAATATATCAGTGTTCCATGGCCGAAAGTAATTGCCGATCCTGAACTTTCGGCTTATCAGTTGGCTTTGGTTGAGCCTCTTACAGTTGGGTTTCATGCCATCGATAATGGTAAAGTGACTGATTTGGATACGGTTGTTGTATTTGGCTGCGGCATGATAGGAAGCGGTGCAATTGTCAGGGCAAACCTTCGAGGAGCCACGGTTATTGCAGTAGACATTAATGAATCGAAACTTGAAATAGCCAGGTTGCTGGGGGCTACTCACACCATCAACTCAAAAAACCAGAATTTACACGAAGAGATCGAAAGACTAACCAATGGCGATGGGCCAACTGTTGTTATCGAAGCTGCAGGCAACCCCTTTACCTACAAAGCTGCAATTGATGAAGTGGCTTTTGCCGGTCGCGTAGTATGCATCGGTTATGCCAAGGATGAAATTGCTTTTCCAACCCGGCTTTGGGTGCAGAAAGAGCTTGAAATCAGTGGCTCAAGGAATGCAAATCCTTCCGATTTTGAGGCGGTAATAAAATACCTCAAAAGCAGTGGTTTGGACGAAAAGATACTGATTTCTAAAGTTGTGAAACCCAATGAAGCGCCAAATGCCATGAAAGAATGGTCGGAAAATCCAGGCGCAATCCTGAAGATTTTGGTGGAGTTTGATTGATTCTATCACTTAATTTCTGAATCTGACAATATTCAACAAATAACCAATAAAACTGATACTTATGAAAACTGACCGTTCTAAATCTGCACTTTTGATTTGTTTGCTGGTGACATTCGTGGTATTTTCGAGTAATATTGATGCGCAAAAAGCATTGACCGCCAGGTTTACAACTTCTGACGAGTCGTTCAAAGAGTACCAGTACCCCGATTGGTTTCGCGATGCCAAATTCGGAATATGGGCACACTGGGGACCTCAGGCAGTTCCTCGTCAGGGCGACTGGTATGCCAAAAAAATGTACCAGAGTCAGGCTTGGGACTGGAGCAAAAATGCATTCGTCGATAAACCGGATGAAGATTACACTTATCATGTAGCCCATTACGGCCATCCGTCCAAATTCGGGTACAAGGATATTATTCCACTTTGGAAGGCAGAACGCTGGGATCCGGAGAAACTGATGGCTTTATACAAAAAAGTGGGTGCCAAATACTTTGTGAGCATGGGAACCCACCACGACAATTTTTTCCTTTGGAACTCAAAACTTCATCGCTGGAATTCGGTGAACATGGGTCCGAAGAAAGACGTGGTTGGCCTATGGCAAAAAGCCGCCAAAAAAGAAGGCCTGCGGTTTGGAGTTTCTGAGCATCTGGGAGCAAGTTATACCTGGTTCCAGAGTGCGCGCGGAGCTGACAAAACGGGTCCTTTGGCAGGTGTTCCGTACGACGGCAACGATGAGCGTTATGCCGACTTGTACCACCGCAAAGCCGCGCCGGACGACAACGCCTGGCTGACCAAAGATCCGGAAAACCAGAAGGAATGGCTTTCAATGATCACAGAATTGGTTGACAATTACAAGCCCGATTTGCTTTATTCTGACAGTGAATTACCGTTTGGCGAAATTGGAAGAACACTGTTAGCGCATTACTACAATCAAAGTGCGTCCTCAAATAATGGAAAAACAGATGTTGTTTATACCTGTAAATTGAGACCATCTGAAGGTCGCTGGGTGCAGGATGTTGAACGTGGGGCGTTGGATTCAATCAGTCCATATCCTTGGCAAACCGATACTTCAATAGGAGATTGGTTTTATCGCACCGGACAGAAATATATGACTGGAACTGAAGTCATCCAAATGCTGGTTGATATTGTCAGTAAAAATGGTAACCTGCTTTTAAACGTTGTGCAAACTCCTGAAGGTGATCTCGAACCGGATGTATTGGCTATTCTTGACGAAATTGCTGCATGGACGCCTGTCAATGGTGAAGGTATTTATGGCTCCCGTCCGTGGAAGATTTATGGTGAAGGGCCATCGACTTCCAAAAATCAGGCAAAAGGTCAATTCGGTGGCGTGAGAGATGTACGGCCCTATGGATCAATGGATGTTCGCTTCACCACCAAAGGAGGAAATGTATATGCTTTCTGCATGGAGCATCCTGAAAATGATGTTCGCATTGTTTCGCTTGGCAATAAGTCAAAAGTTAGCCAAAGCAAAGTGACTTCAGTAAAAATGTTGGGAAGTAACGAAAAGTTGAAATGGATTCAGACGGACGACGCGTTGGTCATTTCAAGACCATCAAAGTATCCTGATTGGAAAGTGGTAACTTTCAAGATTGAATTTCAGAAATAAAAAAAGCTGAGGCCCCTGACCATCAGCTTTTACAACAGTTACATGGTTTGCGGCATGGCAGCGCCCAAACCAATGAAGCCAGGGATTTTGGCTCTTACCCCGAAAGCTTCTCGTTTCAGGCAGGTCTTCTGGCTTTCCTGGTTTTTGTCTGCCTTCCCAACTGCCAGATGGCGGCCAGTGGCTCAAATTGACTAAACCTCCTTGCGGATACAGGATTACAGCTGCGGGGACAGCTCCTGATTTAAACAGGATTCCCTTTTCATTCCGGATAACCGGAAACCTATAACACAGATGCAATGATACTCAGAATTTCTGCATGCAGATATTTCTTTATGGTTAAGAAATTAAGAAGTTACAGACAGAGACCGATCTTTATTCCAGAAATTCTTAAAAAAAGCTAAATCGACTGGAAGCCTCGAAATATTGAGATTTCGGATTAACTTTGGAGCAGAATTTTAAAATTCAGGATGAAATACTTGGTGCGTATATGGGTCATTGTCATTTTGGGGCTTGGGCTTTATTCCTGCTCCGAAACCAATGTCAGGAAGCCGGAAAAGCTGATAGAGAGGGACAAGTTTGAAAAAATGCTGACTGATATTTATATGGTTCAGGGAATAACAAATATGAATACGCAAAACGCTGAGCTGAAGAAAATTTCGCAGACGGATCTGTATTATTCTGTCCTGAAAAAATACGATGTTGCCGACACTGTTTTTATCCGTTCACTGATTTATTATTCCAGTTTCCCGAAGGAGTACGAGAAAATGCAAAACGAAATCATGGATCAGCTAAACGAGACTGGCGATCAGTTCCGTCCCAAGGAAAAACTGAACGTTACCAAAGAATGAAAAAACTAGCGGCCAACTATGTCGTAACCGATTCGGGCGAGTTTCTGAAAAACAGTCTGCTGGTTACCGACGACGATGGAACCGTTTTGGAGTATATCGATACCCGTGGTCAACTCGCCGAAATAGCTCAACTCATTTTTTACAACGGAATTTTGCTGGCCTCTTTTCGCTTCATCAAAGTTCGTGATTCAATCTCGTTTGACGATTCTGATTCCCGTTCGTTTGGCGAAGTGATTTTGGCAGGAACCAACGATCAGAAAGAAATCGATGTTCCTGGCTGGCTACGCCTCTGTAAAAAGGTTCAGGAGTATTTTCCTGAAATGGCAATTCCCGAAATTTTCATGCGTGTTGCCGATTTACTGGTTAGCGATGGCGGATTCAGGAGAGAGAACATGCCGGGTGTATATTTGCTGGCTGGCTCCGATTTGCTGGTTTTGAAACTTTCGACAGGCAGCAAATTGAGGCGAGTGTTATAAATTGAATTGTTTGTTGCTTTTACGATAGAAACCAATGTCAACTTTTTTATTCGACCAGATTATTTTTGGCCCAATCAGGAGTCGCCGACTGGGCATTTCGCTTGGGGTTAACCTGATGCCAACCGATACCAAAATTTGTTCATTCGACTGCATCTACTGCGAATGTGGCTGGACTCCGCGCAAACGCGAACACAAGGCTGTTTTGCCAACCAGGCAGGAAGTGAAGCAAAAAATGGACGAAAAACTGCGCGGGATGGTTGCCGCGGGTGAGTTCCCGGATGTGATTACTTTCGCCGGAAACGGGGAGCCAACTTTACATCCCGAATTTGAGGGAATCATTGACGATACGATTTTGCTGCGCAACCAGTTGTGTCCGCAGGCACGCATCGCGGTGCTTTCGAATGCGACCATGCTGCACAAAAGCGGGGTGGTTCGTGCCCTCCTGAAAGTAGACGACAACATTCAGAAGCTTGACTCGGCATTCGAAAAAACGGTCAAAAAAATTGACTGTCCTTCGTCAGCATTTAAACTGACTGAAGTTGTTGAGAACCTGAAAGCATTTGAAGGGCGGGTAATTATTCAAACCCTGTTTCTGCGCGGGCAACACAAAAACGAACCGATCGACAATGCCACCGAGGCTGAAGTCAGCGCCTGGCTGAAACTGATTGCGGAGATTCGTCCGCAGAAAGTGATGATTTATTCGATCGATAGGGATACACCTGCGCAG
>JAEWME010000219.1 GCA_023393265.1 Bacteroidota bacterium
CCATGTGGCTTCGCGACTCGTCGGCTCAGGTTTGGCCTTATTTGCCGCTGGCCAAAGATGATCAGGAGTTGAAATCCGTGCTGGCTGGAGTCGTCAACCGGCAAACCCAGTGCGTGTTGCTCGATCCGTATGCCAACGCGTTTAACAAGGAACTGGTCCCCGGCGAATGGATGAGCGATCAAACCGACATGAAGCCCGGGCTCCACGAACGGAAATGGGAGATCGATTCGCTATGCTACACTGTTCGCCTGGCTTATCATTACTGGAAAGTGACAGGTGATACCTCGGTTTTTGATGCCGATTGGCAGAAAGCAGCCCGGACCATTGTGGATACTTTCAGAACACAGCAGCGCAAAAACGGACCTGGATCTTATAAATTTGAGCGCCAAACCACACGTCAGCTCGATACGCTTTCGAATGGCGGATATGGTCGCCCGCTGAAGCCGGTGGGGCTGATCAACTCTGCGTTCCGTCCTTCCGACGACGCAACGACTTACGGGTTCTTGATTCCGTCGAACTTGTTTGCGGTTACTTCGCTCAGGCAACTGGCCGAAATCAGTAATAAAATAACCGGCGACCATTCGTTCGAGAAAGAGTGTACCACATTTGCCGATGAGGTAATGGCCGCGATCAGAAAATATGGAATCGTCAATCACCCGAAATATGGCAAAGTATATGCTTTTGAGGTGGACGGTTTCGGAAATGCGACGTTTATGGACGATGCCAACGTACCCAGTTTACTGGCTTTGCCTTATTTAGGTTGCACCCCGAAAGGCGACAAGGTTTATCAAAACACAAGGAAACTGGTGTGGAGCGAAGACAATCCGTATTTCTTCAAAGGAAAAGTGGCGGAAGGCATTGGCGGGCCGCATGTTGGTTATGACATGGTTTGGCCGATGAGCATCATCATGCGGGCAATGACCAGCAGCGACGATAAGGAGATAGCATGGTGTGTCAGAACACTTCGGAATACAGACGCCGACACCGGATTCATGCACGAAACTTTTCACAAAGACGATCCCAAAAATTTCAGCCGCTCGTGGTTTGCCTGGGCCAATACCCTGTTTGGCGAACTTATCCTGAAACTGGTAAATGAAGGGAAAGAGTCATTGTTAGTTTAATCGGGTTTATATATTTCTTCTGAAAAGCTAATTTTATCAAAGTTTATAATAAGCCCTTTTAATGACTAATACAAAAACAACTAAATGAAAAACCAACTCATCAAGCATATCTTTATCTCCGCATTTTCACTGGCGATGCTTTACTCTTGTAATCAATCAGCTCCGGTAAAAAATCAGGTCAGTGTTTCCTCATTTCGGGCCCCTGCGTATCCACTGGTTACGATTGATCCCTACACCAGCGCCTGGTCAACCACCGATCAGTTGTTTGACAGTCCGGTGAAACACTGGACCGGCAAAACTCACTCTTTAATTGGCGCCATCCGTGTCGACGGCCAGGTTTATCGTTTTTTGGGCAAGGAAGACCTTCCTCTGAAAACCTTGCTGCCATCGGCCAACGAGCAAGCCTGGGAGGGCCGGTTTGTGACCGATGCTCCAACTAAAGGCTGGGAAAAGTCTGAATTCAGTGATGCCAAATGGAAGACTGGCAAAGCCTCTTTCGGTACATCAGGAATGTCATCTGTTGGAACAGAATGGAAGGCCAAAGAGATATGGGTGCGGAGAGAATTCGTCACTCCGGAATTCGCCACAGGAAACCTCTACCTGATCTATTCGCACGACGACGATTTTGAGCTTTACCTGAATGGGAAGGAAATCGTCAATACCGGTAATTCGGCAAGGAGCAATGTTTTTGTGAAAATTGATCCTGCCTTGCTGAATAAAGACGGCAAAAATGTGCTGGCGGCACACTGCCTCGACCGTGGTGGTTTGGCCTATGTCGATTTCGGACTTTACACCGACAGCGAACAGAAAGAAGTGTTTGCACAGGCTGCCGTTCAAAAAAGTGTGGCTTTGTCGGCCACTCAAACACACTACAGTTTTACCTGTGGCCCGGTCGACCTGAACGTACAGTTTGTTTCGCCCTTATTGCCCGACGACCTGAACCTGCTTTCACGTCCGGTTAACTATATCAATTACCAGGTTGCATCTAACGATGGCGCCTCACACGAAGTTCAGGTTTATTTCGAAACCACCCCTCAATGGGCTGTAAATGAAGTTAGTCAGGAAGTAAAAGTAACCAGGGGCGAAACCGGTAACCTGAGCTTTGCAAAAGCAGGAACCACCGAACAACCTGTTTTGCAGAAAAAAGGCGATAATATCCGCATCGACTGGGGCTACGTTTACCTGGCTGCCGGAAAGAACGAAAACAATACAGTGGCCATTGGCGGTTATACTGAAACCAAGACGGCATTTGCCTCCAACGGATCGCTCGAAGCAGGCCCCGAAGACATCACAACGCGGATGAACGAGTCGATGCCGGCCATGGCATGTGTCGAAAACCTGGGCAAAGTTTCGTCGAAAGCAGTAGGCAACTATGTGATGGTTGGCTACGACGATCTTGAGTCGATCCAGTATTTTGGCACCAACCTGAAAGCCTGGTGGACTAATGAAGGAACGGTAACCATAAACGATGCGCTGCAGGCTGCTGCTACCGACCACGACCAGGTGATGGAGCGTTGTGCTCAGTTCGACAACCAGCTTTGGAACGAAACCAGTTTGGCCGGAGGTAAAAATTATGCCGATCTGTGTGTGCTGGCTTTCCGTCAGTCGATAGCGGCCCATAAACTCACCAAAGATACGGAGGGAAACATCTTGTTCCTGTCGAAGGAAAACTTCAGCAACGGCTCTATCGGGACAGTTGACGTGACTTACCCCTCAGCCCCGCTTTTTTTGAAATACAATCCTGATTTGCTGAAAGGGATGCTGAACCCGATATTCTACTATTCGGAAAGTGGCAAATGGAACAAACCTTTTGCAGCGCACGATGTGGGCACCTATCCGTTAGCGAACGGACAAACTTACGGTGGCGACATGCCGGTTGAGGAATGTGGTAACATGGTAATTCTGACAGCCGCCATTGCACAAATGGAAGGGAACGCCACCTATGCCGCCAAACACTGGGATGTGTTGACTACCTGGTCCAACTACCTGCTCGAAAACGGGCTTGATCCGGAAAATCAGTTGTGTACCGACGACTTTGCAGGGCACTTTGCGCACAACACGAATCTTTCGATTAAAGCCATCATGGGCATTGCCGGTTACGGAAAACTGGCCGGGATGCTTGGCAAAACCGATATTCAGGAAAAATACACGGCAGCAGCCAAAGAAATGGCAGCCAAATGGCAAACAATGGCCAGCGATGGCGATCACTACCGGTTGACCTTTGATCAGCCCGGAACATGGAGCCAAAAGTACAACCTGGTTTGGGATAAGCTGCTTGGTTTTAATCTGTTCCCTCCAGAAGTAGCACAAACCGAACTGGCTTATTACCTGACCAAACAGAATAAATACGGCTTGCCGCTGGATAACCGCCGCATGTATACCAAAGCCGACTGGATTATTTGGACAGCAACGCTTGCAAACGATCAGGAAACCTTCCAGAAGCTGGTTGATCCGGTGCACCTGTTTGTGACCGAAACGCCTGACCGGGTTCCGATGAGCGACTGGTATGAAACACCAGATGCCAAACAGGTAGGTTTTCAGGCCCGGTCAGTTGTTGGCGGATATTTTATTAAAATGCTCGATAAGGGAAATTAGTATTAATAGATAGGAATTAAAAGAAGAGCAAAAGCCCCGCTTCGTATTACGGAGTGGGGCTTTGTTCTTAAGCATTGAAAAAAAGAGGTTACAAATTTTATATTTGTAACCTCTTTTTTTCAAGTAGCGAGAGGCGGGCATGATCCGCCGACCTCATGATTATGAATCAGTTTTTATCCTTTTTTTTCATTCTTATCAATTATTCTTTATTTATTAAAGTGTTGCAAAACAGTGAATTAATGTTAATTTTGATTGTATTTGTTTTCTCTATTTTGTAACTTTTCACTATACTTACATGCAAATTACATGCAAATATTTGATGGTTTTCATTCAGATATAATG
>JAEWME010000288.1 GCA_023393265.1 Bacteroidota bacterium
ACATGTGCTGCCTGTACAGGTCAACCATTTGATTGTAATCGGTTCCCTTAAAATGCAGTTCTGGCGCGTAGAGCCTCACCACCTCTGTCAGTTTCTCCGGTGTTTCAATTCCGTGAAGCAAATGGCCGTAAAAACGAAGGAACACGTAAAATCCCATCGACAGTGCGAACCAGACACTCGACCAGGCAAGCGCCTCTTTTGTAGATACAACATGTGAATTTCGGCCAACAACCAGCAAATCGATCATTAGCACCATTGTGATTAATATCAAAAAACCAACAAGAAGCAGGTATTCGTCAGGCATCGATTTTTAATTTACTTTGGTTACTCCTCCCGAAACAACAAATTTCATTACTTCAGAAGGACTTATCTGAATGGGCTCAACTGAACTTTCAGGAACAATTATCATTTCGCCGGTTATGCTGTATGAAAACGGAAAATAAACCGCAACCATTTCCTTCATTCCGAACTCTTCCAGATTTTTCTCAGTAATAAACCCAATCCGCCATATATTGTTTTGTTTGTCCATGCAAACCCGCACCGGAACCGTAAATTTCTTTTCTTTTCCAACAAAAGCAGTAAAAAGATCTGAAATTGACGTATATATAACATTCAAAAGCGGAAGTCTTTTCAGGAGGCGCTGGGTAAACCAGGTAAAAGGTTTCACAATAATGGTCTGGCCGATCAGCCCAAGCACCGTCAGCGAAATGAAAAGGATCACGACACCAAGTCCCGGAATATCCAGGTTGTAATGCTCTTTTAGCGGATCGCCGATTAAACGGTCGACATATGTAAACATCAGGTAAACCGTGTAAAGCGTCACGGCCAAAGGCCCCAGCAGCAATAAACCCTGAATAAAGTATTTAAATAACCGTTTCATATTTTTTTGCGCAAGATACAACAAATCCGGCTGAGAGAAGAAAACCACAATCAGCAAACGCCTTAAATAATTGTTATGTGTCGTTTAAACATTCTACCGTGCAAAATTGTAATTTCTCCTGAAAACAATTTAGTCAGAAAAATGAAATTTAACGAACTATCTGAATTTGAAAAATACGTGATCGAAGGAAAAGGAACGGAGCGGCCTTTCACGGGCATCTACTACAATCATCACGAAAGCGGAACTTACCTGTGTAAAAAATGTAATGCGCCGCTCTACCGGTCGGAAGACAAATTCGATTCACATTGCGGCTGGCCGAGTTTCGACGACGAAATAAACGGAGCGGTAAAACGAACGCTTGACGCCGATGGCCATCGAATTGAAATCACTTGTGCCAATTGCGGCGCTCATTTAGGGCATGTTTTTATAGGAGAAGGATTTACGTCTAAGAATACCAGGCATTGTGTTAACTCGGTTTCATTGAATTTCGATCCGGAGAAAAAATAATCTAACGGTCCATTTCAGCATCAACAATCCTGTAAACTTCTTCGTAACTGCTGGCTTCCATCAGTTGAGCCCTGACTTTTGACGCTCCTTCAAAATCGTTGGTGTAGATTTTATAGAAACGTTTCAGAATATTCAGGTTCTTCTGGTTACCCCAGTTTCGCTCAAAAATTGCTGTATGAAGCCTTAACTGTCGGAGTTTCTCAACTTTCGCGGGCATTGGATGTGACGGATTGAAAAACCAGGGATTGTGGAAAATTCCTCGTCCAATCATCACCCCATCGAGGCCGTGTTCGCGACAAAGCGCTTCTCCTTGTTCAACTGACATTACATCTCCATTGCCTAAAAATTTGGTTCCCGGATTGATCAAATCTCTGATTCTCGCCCCTTTTTCGATCTCTTTCCAATCTGCCAGACCATCCGACTGTTGCTTTTGGGTTCTGCCATGCAAAATTACTGCTGCCGGACGAGTGCTCATTACCTCTGATATCCATTGTTCTGTTTGATGAGCCCTGATTCCGGTTCTGGTTTTTACCGAAACCGGCAAATCGGTACCTTCTTTAGTCGCCAGGATAATTTCTTTTGCCAGTTCAGGCTGGTCGATAAGCGCAGAGCAACAACCATTTTTTACGATGTTTTTTACCGGGCATCCCATGTTGATGTCAATGCCGTCAAAAGCATGTTCCGCTGTTATTTCTTTGGCTATCTTGTAAAACAATTCCGGTTTCTTTCCCCAAATCTGAGCTACCAGCCTGATATTTTTATCGGTAAGTAGTTTTCGTTCTTCTTCACTTACAACCAGCCGCTCTCCCACCCTAATCTTACCTTTCGGATGATTCATGCCATCCACAGAAGTGAATTCAGTATAAAGAATCCGGAGAAAACACGGATCAGCAAGACCCGCAACCACTTCCCGAAAAGAAGTATCGGTTACATCTTCCATGGGTGCCAATGCAAAAAAAGGCGCAGAGAGTTCATTCCAAAAATTTGACATACAATAAATAACGTCTGTTACCGGAAGTGTAAAATTAAGACTTTTGTGCCAGAAGAAAGCTCTTTCGGTATTGCTGGCTGTTACCGAATTTTCGGGAGAATTTTTGCCGAAGCATTTGTCTTTTTTCTCCTGAAGTATTTTTTGCTTCACGGCATTCGCTGGAACAGCAATTTTCGTGTTTCGAAGCGCATTCGGGACATTGGATGAATAGAATGTGGCAGAGCTCATTGGCGCAATTGACATGGGTATCGCAAGGTTTTCCGCATTGGTGGCAATGAGAGATTACCTCACCGTTGACTGATTCGCCCATCCGTTCATCGAATACAAAGTTTTTCCCGATAAAATTCGATTCGAGGTTTAATTGTTTGATTTGACGTGCATACTCAATAATTCCGCCATGAAGCTGGTTCACGTCCGAAAAACCATGATGTTTCAGGTAAGCGCTTGCCTTCTCGCATCGAATTCCGCCAGTGCAATAAAGCAAAATTTTTCGGTCCTTTTCTGTTTTTAAAAGATCAGTGACCATTTGTATTTCTTCCCTAAAGGTGTCTGCCTCGGGCCGGATTGCACCTTTAAAATATCCAATTTCAGATTCATAGTGATTACGCATATCAACAATCAAATGCTCCCCGGATCCCGCCAACCGGTGAAATTCTTCGGCACTCAGGTGACGGCCAACATTGGTAACATCGAATGAATCATCGTCAAGTCCATCAGCAACAAGTTTCGGACGAACTTTAATGGTCAGTTTATAAAATGACTTTCCATCGTCTTCAATGGCATATTTGATGGGTATTTGGTTGAAAATCGCATGACTTTTCATGGCGTGAAGAAAAGCATCCATGTTTTGTTCAGGAACACTCATTTGAGCATTGATACCTTCTCTGGCCACATAAATTCTCCCGAAACAATTTAGGTCCGACCATTCCTTGTAGATCCGGTCTCTGAATTCATTCGGGTTATCGAGATAAAAATAGCGGTAAAATGAAATTGTCTTTCTGGAGAAACGCTCCTGCATCAGGCGTTCTTTAAGAAGTTTGCTGTCCACCAAATTATAAAGCCGCATCCTTTTGTTTTTTGCGGCAAAGATAATCAATCAAATTATATTCGGATAATATTATCTTTTTCTATTTTATCAACAAGATTTTCTTTAGAATTAAATTAGCCTGAAACTTAGAAAAGACAGCCTTTTCATAAACTATAACAAGTAAAAAAAATGGCAATTTTTACGTTTTTTCACATTTCATTCAGTAACTGATTAATATATTATAAAACATACGGTAAAAAAATAGATACTGAAAAACAAGGTTTTATAGCAATGAAGAAATCCCTAAGTTTGAAACATTAATAAATTCTTAAAAAATCATAAATAGAGTTATCAAATAACCGCTATATTAGCATCGCGTTAGAAAAATAGTTAAAACCTTTTCTCTTTTAACCAATATCTATTTTCCGATCGAACTAAACTAAATTTGGAACTAAGGATTATCAGAAAATGATAATCCTTTTTTGTTTTATACTGGTTGGTTAAAATGTCGATTTTCGAAAAAGTGTACGCAGGCGAAGCGCAAACAAAAGTGCTGCAGTAGACAACCCGAAAACAAAACCTATCCATATTCCGGCATATCCCATCTTAAAAATAAAAGCCAGCAGGTAACTTATCGGAAGACTTACAACAATGTAAGAGAAAAAAGCTGCATACATGGGAATGCGAACATCAGCCATTCCTCGCAAAGCACCAAGTAAAACAACCTGTATCCCGTCAAAAATCTGAAAGAAAGCGCCAACAACCAGCAAAGTCGCAGCTACACCAATTACCGATGCGTCTGATGTAAATGCCAGTGGCAAAACGTGTCGCAGCAAAACAAACGAAAGCCCCATGATGGACATGAAAGCGATAACAATATGCAGCGAAGCATAAATTGAATGTTTCAGTTCAGACATATTACGGTCGCCAAAAGCATGGCTAACGCGAATGGTTGTCCCAGCCGACAGCCCGAAAGAAATCATATAAGTCATTGCAGCCATGCTAATGGCTACCTGGTGGCCTGCCAATGCTTCTTTCGATATCCATCCGATCATGATTGCCCCTAAGCTGAACGAAAGCATCTCTATGACCATTTGTCCGCCTATCGGGAACCCAATCGACAGAATCCTTTTTATTTTGTGACTTTCGATGGTAGCACGAAAGGCTTCAGTAAAGTATATCCTGAAACTTTTTTGCTGCCAGATTGCCCAAACAAATATGATGGGCATAATAATCCTTGAAATCAGCGTGGCGTAACCGGCACCGTTCAGCCCCATTGCCGGAAAACCAAGTTTCCCGTATATCAGGATATAATTCAGTCCGATATTTGCAAGGTTTGAAACGATTGTAACAACCATAGCGATTTTGGTATTTCCAATTCCTTCGAAAAACTGTTTGAAAGAGAAGAAAATCAGCATTGGGAACAGTGAACTAACCTGAATGAGGTAATATGGAATGGCCAGATGAACAACATCTTCGCGCTGTCCCATGTGAGACATGAATGGAACGACCAGCGACATTAGCCCACAT
>JAEWME010000316.1 GCA_023393265.1 Bacteroidota bacterium
GCTTTACACATTGATTCAACCGCTGTCCCCGGCGACGACTTTTTCCAATATGCCAACGGGAAGTGGTTTGCAGAAAACCCAATTAAGCCAAGCGAACAAAGTGCAGGCATCTGGCAGGTAATTCAGGATACGATCAATGCCCAGATCCTGAAGATTTGCCAAACCAGCGAAACAGCCAATGCCGAAAAGGGCAGCAACAAACAAAAAATCGGCGACTTCTATTACTCCGGAATGGACAGCCTGAACCTGAACAAACTGGGAATTTCGGCCATCCAAAAATACCTCGACCAGATTGATGAAGTAAAAACGCCGGAACAACTGGCAGCACAGGCAGCTTTTGTCCACCGGGTTTCCGGCTCGCCTATCTTTGCGTTTGGTGTATGGCAGGACAGCAAGATCAGCAGCAAAAATGCGGTGACGATCTGGCAGGGAGGACTCAGCTTACCCGATCGTTCGTATTATTTCGACAAGGACACGCGTACCCGCGAAATCAGGAACAAATTTCAGGAACACCTTGCAAAAACATTTGTATTGCTTGGCTACGCCGAAGCCAAAGCCAAAGCCGCTGCGGCTGAGCAATTAAAGCTGGAAACTTCGCTGGCACAGGCTTCGCGCAAAAAAGAAGACACCCGCGATCCGCATAAAAACTACAACAAACTTACATTCAAAAGCCTGGAGCAACTTACACCCAATTTCGACTGGACTACCTTTTGCAACCTGACAGGACTTCAGAATGTGGACACGGTGATTGTTGGTCAACCGGAATACCTGAAAGCCGTGAGCAGCGATCTGAAGAAATTCCCGATCGCAGCGTGGAAAGACTACCTGAAATACAAATTTATCCGCGGACTGTCATCTTATCTCGACGACCAGACTTATCTGGAATTCTTCGGATTTTATTCGCAGACACTTCGGGGCGTTCAGCAACCCAAGCCACGCTGGAAAAGAGTGGTTCAGCAAACCGACGACTACCTCGGAGAATTGATCGGCCAAGTTTATGTGAACGAATACCTTCCGGTTGGCTCGAAAGAGAAACTGGTTGAAATTGGCAATGCGGTGAAAGATGTTTATGCCGCCCGCATTAAAAACCTCGACTGGATGAGTGATGCCACCAAATCGAAAGCGCTTCACAAGCTCGAAACCATGATCATGAAAGTGGGTTATCCTGACAAATGGAAAGACCTGAGCACCATGGAAATCGGACGCGAATCGTATGCGCAAAATGCTATGAATGCGAACGAATGGCATTTCAATTATATGATTTCGAAATTTGGCAAGCCGGTCGACCGCACCGAATGGGACATCGAGCCACAAACATACAATGCCTACTATAACCCGTCGAATAACGAACTCGTCATTCCGGCCTGCAACATCATTGTTCCGGGCTACGAAAGGCAAATGGCTGACGACGCCATCCTGTATTCAATCATCGGAGGTTCTACTTTCGGTCACGAAATGACACACGGGTTCGACGACCAGGGGAGCAAGTTCGACGCCGAAGGAAACCTGAAAAACTGGTGGACACCAGCAGACAGCGCCAAATTCTTCGCCAAAACAAAAATGATCGTCAAACAATTCGACGAATACAACCCGGTCGACAGCCTTCACATCAATGGTGAACTGACGCAAGGTGAAAACATCGCCGACCTGGGTGGCATCATCATGGGATACGAAGCCTTCAAGAAAACTCAGCAATACCTTTATCAGGAAGAAATTGGCGGGCTAAACCCCGACCAGCGTTTCTTCCTTGGTTTTGCACTGGCCTGGATGGTAAACCAGCGACCCGAAGCAATTGCAGCACAAGTGCGCAGCGACGAACATTCGCCAGCCAAATACCGTGTGATTGGAACACTTTCGAATATGCCTGAATTCTATAAAGCCTTCGATGTAAAAGAGGGTAACAAAATGTGGCGGCCTGACAGCCTGATTGTCAGAATTTGGTAAAGGCGATACCTCAAAAAAGTAAGCCCGAAAAAGATTGTCTCCTTTTCGGGCTTATTTTTTTACAACCTCAGGAATATTTTCTCCGGATATTCCACATCTGTTAAAAACAGTCCTTGAGCCGGAACTGACAAACCAGCCTCGCCACGATCTTTCTTCCCGATGATTTGCCTGAAACCATCCAGATCAATCTTTCCCAGGCCAACTTCCATGATTGTTCCAACGAGCGCCCGCACCATATTGCGCAGAAAACGATCAGCTTTCACCGTAAAAATAATGTCATTATTCTGCTGCGCCCATTCAGCCCGATAGATTTTGCAGTTATTGGTTTTTACATCCGTATGTAACTTGCTGAAACTGGTAAAATCGGTATATTCAAACAAAATGCGGCTGGCCTCATTCATCTTTTCGAGGTTGGGCTGACGAAAGAAAAACCACGAGGTTTCAGCCTTAAACGGGTCTTTGTGCAGGTGAATGAAATATTGGTATGTTCGCGAAATGGCATCAAAACGTGCGTGCGCTTCAGCGCTGACTTTCGAAATCCGAAACAAGGTGATGTCTTTATCCAGAAAACCATTCAGCTTATATACAAAGTCCGGATGGTCCAGATCTGTTCGTTCCGAGTCGAAATGCGCCACAAAATAACGGGCATGAACCCCTGTGTCAGTCCTTCCGCAACCAGTTACGGCAATGGTTTCGCGGGTAACTGTGGATAAACATTTTTCGAGATTCTCCTGAACGGAAGAGGCGTTGGGCTGAACCTGCCAGCCGTGAAAGCGCGTGCCTTTATAGGCCAATTCTATGAAATATCTTTGGGTCAAGAATTTAATTTTCAGCAAAAATAAAAAAGGGAATCTATAATTCTGTTAAAGATCACTGAAATTCGTAATTTTACGACCATTCCACAGCCTTGCAGCTTAACAAAGTTTAACGATTATTTATCCTTTTTCAAGCTACTATGGTTTATTTTCGTGGGTCAATTTTTAAAACAGAATTAATTCATTTTTTATTTCAAAAGATATGAATCAAACAGTTGATATCCGTGAATTGAACGAAAGAATCCAGAAAGAGAGTTCGTTTGTTGAAATCATCAGCATGGAGATGAACAAAGTGATTGTTGGTCAGAAACACCTGGTTGAAAGTTTGCTCGTTGGGCTACTGTCTGACGGCCACATTCTGCTTGAAGGTGTTCCGGGGCTTGCAAAAACACTGGCTATCAACACGCTGGCGACAAGCATCGACGCTAAGTTTGCACGCATTCAGTTCACTCCCGATTTGTTGCCTGCCGACTTGCTTGGAACAATGATTTACAGTCAGAAGAAGGAAGAGTTTCAGGTAAAGAAAGGGCCTATTTTTGCAAATTTTGTACTGGCCGACGAAATTAACCGCGCACCCGCCAAAGTGCAGTCGGCATTGCTCGAAGCCATGCAGGAACGCCAGGTTACCATTGGCGAAAACACTTATAAACTTCAGGAGCCCTTCCTGGTAATGGCAACTCAAAACCCGATTGAGCAGGAAGGAACCTACCCGCTTCCCGAAGCACAGGTCGACCGTTTCATGCTAAAAGTCGTGATTAAATACCCGACCAAGGAAGAAGAAAAAATGATCGTTCAGCAGAACCTGATGAAAGTGTTCCCAACGGCGACCAAAGTGATGAAGCCCGAAGACATCCTAAAAGCCCGTCAGGTTGTGAAGGATGTGTATATGGACGAAAAAATACACAAATACATTGTTGACATTGTTTTTGCGACCCGCGACCCGAAAGCTTATAAGCTCGATAAATATGCCGACATGATATCGTACGGAGGTTCGCCCCGTGCAAGTATCAGCCTGGCCCAAGCCGCAAAAGCGTATGCTTTCATCAAACGCCGTGGATATGTAATTCCTGAAGATGTCCGCGCTGTGTGCATGGACGTGATGCGTCACCGCATTGGATTGAGCTACGAAGCTGAAGCCAACAACATTACTTCAGAAGAAATTATTGCTGAAATTTTAAATACAGTTGAAGTCCCATAGTAAAAAGTTGAGGGTTACGACATCCGGTTACGAGTTAACCCTAAACACGTGACGCGCAACAATTTGAAATTTGGAACTTGAAATTTGGAATTTGACAGATGGAAACGAGCGAACTTTTAAAACGAGTCCGTAGGATCGAGATAAAAACCCGTGGATTGAGCCGCAACATTTTTGCGGGAGAGTACCACAGCGCTTTCAAGGGGCGGGGTATGGCATTCAGCGAGGTTCGCGAATACCAGTTTGGCGACGACATCCGGAACATCGACTGGAACGTTACCGCCCGCTACAACAAGCCTTTCGTGAAGATTTACGAAGAAGAACGCGAACTGACCGTGATGCTGCTCATCGACGTGAGCGGCTCGCGCATGTTCGGGTCGAACGAAAAGCTGAAAAAGAACATCATTACTGAAATTTCGGCCATCCTGGCATTTTCGGCCATCCAAAACAACGACAAAATCGGTGTCATCTTTTTCTCCGATAAAATCGAAAAATTCATTCCGCCGAAAAAAGGGAAAAGTCATATCCTGAGAATCATCAGCGAACTGATTGACTTTGAACCGACATCAAAAGGAACCGACATTTCAGGAGCAATCCGTTATTTTACCAATGCCATTAAAAAGCGATGCACCGCTTTTGTGATTTCCGATTTTATCCAGAAAGACGATTCACTGCAAAATGCGCTTTCGATTGCCAACAACCGGCACGATATGGTAGCCCTGCGAATATATGACGAGCGGGAAACCAGGCTGCCCAATGTTGGACTGATCAAATTGAAAGATGCAGAAACCGGCGCCTACACCTGGATTGACACTTCAGACGAAAAAGCAAGGAATACCTATCGTGTGTGGTGGAAAAGACTTTCGGCACAACTCGACAACAGCTTTAAAAAGAGCGGTGTCGACTACACCGAGATCAACACCGCCGAAGACTACGTCAGATCGTTGATCAGCTTGTTTAAAAAACGTGCATAAAAACGAATTCAAATGAAGCAAAGAATACTCACTATCGTACTATTCGTCCTGTTTTCGGGAAGCATACAGCTCCTGAAGGCACAACAAATTACGGTAAACGCGAGCATCGATTCAACCAACGTTTTGATTGGCGACCAGATTAAACTCAAACTGGAAGTCGAAAAACCAAAGGACCTGCAGATTCAGTTTCCGCAGGTGCCCGACACTTTCAGCTCGAAGATAGAGGTGGTTCGCCGCCTGAAAATTGATACGCTGAAACTTGATGACAAAACGCGCGAAAAACTGGTTCAGCAACTGCTGATTACCTCATTCGACAGCGGCATGCACCGAATTCCGTCGTTTTATTTCAGGCTAAAAAACGGAACGACGCTCGATTCGATTGCCACGCGTGAACTGGCATTCCAAATGCACGGAATGAAAATAGATACCACCAAAGGTCCTACCGACATCAAAGTGCCGTACGATGCGCCCATCACCTTGAAGGAAATTATCCCCTACATTCTGGGAATCATCCTGATAGCAGCAATCGTGTTCTTCATTTTCTATTACATCAAATGGAAGAAAAAGAAGGTGCCTATGTTTGTCAGACCTGAGAAACCGGCAGAACCAGCCCACATTGTGGCCCTCCGGGAGCTCGACCGCATCAAGAATCAGAAATTATGGCAACAGGAAAAAATCAAGCAATACTATTCCGAAGTGTCCGACACCATCCGTGTCTACATTCAGAACCGTTTCGGAATTGCTGCACTTGAGCAGACTTCGGCTGAAACACTCAATGTTTTCAAAGGCCGGAAAGATTTGGCCGACAGTGCAACCGTCGATCAGCTTCAGCACATATTAAGCCTGGCCGACCTGGTTAAATTTGCCAAATACACACCTGTACCCGACGAAAACAACCAAACGCTCATGAACGCCTATTTCTTTGTCAATCAAACGAAGAAAGAAGAAATAAAGATGCCCGAGAAACCTGTTGCTGAAACAGGTGAAGAGAACGATGAGCAAGATGTTGCATCTGAAAATAAATAAACGCCATGATGAACGGAATAAGTTTTAAAAACCCGGAATTTTTCTATCTCTTTTTGCTCCTGATTCCTCTGATTGGCTGGTATGTCTGGCGAAATAAAAAATTGGGGGCCAGCCTTCAGTTCTCTTCGCTCATGGGCTTTGTCCGCATTCCGAAAAACTGGAAATATTACTTCAGACACTCGGTTTTCGTATCATTTTTGCTCAGCCTTTCATTCCTGATTGTTGCGCTGGCACGGCCACAATCGTCGAATAGCTGGCAAAACGTAACAACTGAAGGTATTGACATTGTGATTGCGCTCGATATTTCAAGTTCGATGCTGGCGATGGATTTTCAGCCCAACCGCATCGAAGCAGCTAAGGATGTCGCCATTAAATTCATCTCAGGAAGGCCGAATGATAAAATCGGGCTGGTTGTTTTCTCCGGAGAAAGTTTTACGCAATGCCCATTGACGACCGACCATGCCGCCGTTGTTAACCTGTTTACAAACATCGAAAGTGGCATGATTGAAGATGGAACAGCCATTGGCAACGGACTGGCAACAGCCGTTTCGCGCCTCAAGGAAAGCAATGCCGTGAGCAAAGTAATCATCCTGCTGACCGACGGCGAAAACAACCGTGGCGAAATTGCGCCGGTTACTGCAGCCGAGTTGGCCAAAACCTACGGCATACGTGTTTACACGATTGGCGTGGGAACCATTGGCAATGCGCCGTATCCGATCCAGACGCCATTTGGTGTGCAGGTGCGCGATGTGGAGGTAAAAATTGACGAAGCTACCCTGCAAAAAATCGCCGAAACAACCGACGGAAAGTATTTCAGGGCAACCAATAACAACAAGCTGGCCGAAATCTACAAGGAGATCGACAAGCTCGAAAAGTCGAAAATCGACGTTACACAATACAGCAAAAAAGACGAACAGTACCTGCGGTTTGCGCTGCTCGGAACACTGTTCCTCATTCTGGCAGTGGCCCTTAAAACAACAATTTTCAGGAATATACCCTGATGTAATTGACTAAATATTACGGGCTTTTTGTGAAAAGTGAATAGCCGGTTGACCCGGCACATTGAATTTGAAAATTTGAACAAATAGAGATGTTTAGAATAGCAAATCCTGAATATTTGTATGCACTGCTGGTCATTCCTGCTTTGTTCATCCTGTTTTTCTACGCGAGGATCAGGCGGAAAAAAGCGCTGGCAAACTTCGGGCAAAAAGAAATCCTTTCGGTATTGATGCCCAACGTGAGCCGGTCGAGACCAGTGATAAAGTTTATTGTCCTGATGATTGGACTGGCAAGTCTTATCATCGGGTTGGCCCGGCCTCAGTTTGGCTCTAAGCTGAAGACCGAAAAACGCAAAGGGATCGAGTTGATTATTGCGCTGGACGTATCGAACAGTATGATGGCGGAAGACATTCAGCCCAACCGTCTGGAAAGGGCCAAACGCGCTATCTCGCAGTTGGTTGACAAACTGAGCGACGACAAAATCGGGTTAATCGTGTTTGCCGGTGAAGCCTACACGCAGTTGCCCATCACGGCAGACTATGTTTCGGCGAAGTTGTTTCTGAATGCCATTAGTCCGCAAATGGTACCAACGCAGGGGACTGCCATTGGTGCCGCCATCGAATTGGGAATGAAATCATTTAATCCGCAGTTTGCCGGGAGCAAAGCAATGATCATCATTACCGACGGCGAGAACCACGAAGACGATGCTGTGGGT
>JAEWME010000330.1 GCA_023393265.1 Bacteroidota bacterium
TTGCTTTACCGGTCATCCTGAACTTGTTTCAGGATCCTATCATATCGATTTTCAGATTCTGAATTTAATTCGGAATGACGAGGATAGCGATTATCATGACTTTTGATACAGCTTCATAAATTTCTCAGATTCTATGTGGTTTTATTTTTTGTTTTTGTCTTGGCTCTCCTCCTTTTGCCGGGTTTGGAGCGGCTTTCCCGAATAAACCGTCGATCAGGTCTTTTCTGTTCAGGCGTTGAAGTTCGCTTTTTATTTCCTGCTGATATTCTCGTTGATACCAGAAAAAGTACTTCCGCTGTGCCAGTTTTTCTTTTTGGGTTTTTGGCGTGAAAACTGGTTGCATCGTGTATGGATGGAAGCCTGTGTAATATATCACTGTTGCGAGCGTCATTGGCGTTGGCGTAAAATCCTGAACCTGTTCCAGTTTGAAGTCCAGATTTTTGGTTTCAACGGCAAGGTTTGCCATGTCGACATTTTCGCAACCGGGGTGACTCGAAATAAAATACGGAACCAGTTGTTGTTTCAAACCTTCCTGTTTGTTGATTTCCTGGAAAACCTTATTCAGTTTATAAAACAACTTGAAAGATGGTTTGCGCATCAGGTCGAGAACCTGGTCCGAAGTATGCTCCGGAGCCACTTTTAGCCGGCCTGAAACGTGATGCTTGATTACTTCGCGCAGATAGTCCATGTTGTTTTTGTTCACCTGCGGATCCGAGGTTTCCTTCAGGATCATGTCATAGCGAATGCCACTGCCGATAAATGCTTTTTTTACATCCGGATGTTGGCGAACTTTTTTATACAAATCCAGCATCGGCTTGTGGTCGATATTCAGGTTTTTGCAAACATCCGGAAACACACACGACGGGCGTTTGCATTTGCGGCATATTTCTTCGTGAATGCCTTTCATCTTATACATGTTGGCCGATGGTCCGCCCAAATCGGATATATAGCCTTTAAAATCAGGCATCAACACCAGCTTGTCAATTTCTTTCATTACCGATTCTTCGGAACGGCTTGCAATAAACTTTCCCTGATGTGCCGAAATTGTACAGAAGGTGCAACCTCCGAAACAGCCACGGTGGATATTCACCGAATGGCGGATCATTTTATAAGCAGGAATTTCTTCCTTGTTCTTGTATTTTGGGTGGGGCAGCCTCGTGTACGGAAAATCAAAAAAGCGGTCGATTTCTTTTTCTTCAAGTGGCGGCCATGGCGGATTTACAACTACCTGCCGGTCGCCAACTTCCTGAATGATTACGTTGGCTTCCACCTTGTTCGACTCTTCTTCGATGTGCATAAAGTTTTTGGCAAACTTTTTCTTGTCCTGAAGGCATTCTTCGTAGGAGTATAACTTGATGCTGTTCCACTTTTTGTTGGTGGCGTAATTTTCATCCTGATCGGCCAGAAAAGCGGTTTGCGGAATATTGGTCAGTTTCCGGTGATCGACACCTTTTTTGATCAGGTGAGTATATTCAATGATCGACTTTTCGCCCATACCATAAAAAAGCATGTCTGCTTTTGAGTCTACCAAAATCGAGGGTTTCAGGCGGTCGCTCCAGTAGTCGAAATGGGTGACGCGCCGCAACGATGCTTCAATTCCTCCAATTACAAGCGGAACATCAGGATAAAGGTTTTTCAGGATATTGCAGTAAACCACCGTGGCATAATCGGGACGCGCGCCAGCACGTCCGCCAGGCGTATAGGCATCGTCGGAGCGTTTGCGTTTGTTGGCGGTGTAATGGTTTACCATCGAATCCATGTTTCCACCGGTGACTGCAAAATACAAGTTGGGTTTACCCAGTTTCCTGAAATCCCGCAGGTCGTCCTGCCAGTTTGGCTGCGGCACGATTGCCACGCGGAGCCCTTCAGCTTCAAGTACACGACCAATTACGGCAGCACCAAACGACGGATGATCGACATAGGCATCGCCTGTGAAAAGGATTACATCGAGGCTATCCCAGCCGCGCGCTTCAACTTCTTTAGCGGTTGTTGGCAACCACTGGTTGATGTCGTATTTCTGATAAAGTATGTTCAATTTTGAAAAATTTTATGCGAATTAACCTAAACTAGCTACAAACGACCAAAAAAAATGTTCATTTTTAACAATTCTTTTTAATCTGATCAGTGTATAAATGAAGCCAGCAGTTGCTTGGTTGTAAGTAGTTCTTTTTTAGTTATTATCTCAATTTTAGCAAATTTTTATGGAACTTTTTAAACCGAAGGACATTCTGAAAGCAAACCCAAAGCTGAGTTTTATTGGCGGCGAAGCATTCACCCGGTTCCTGATGTTGTTGCTTCGTTTCGATAAGCTGAACAGGGTTTACAACCAGATCGGAGATAAAAAAGGATTGGAGTTTGTCGATGAACTGATTGAGGTACTGAATATTAGTTTTCAGGTTGACGAAGAGGAACTACTCAAACGGGTTCCCGCGCAGGGAGCGGCTATTATCGTTTGCAACCATCCGTTTGGCGGACTCGAAAGCATCCTGCTTATTAAACTCATCAGCCGTGTGCGCAACGACCTGAAAATTGTTTCGAACGAACTTCTTCAGAAAATAGAACCCATCAGCGAGTTCTTTTTCGAAGAAGACGCCAATGTTAAAAAAGCAGAAAGACGTGTCTCCGGAAATATTGCCGAAAAAGCTACACTGCATCTCGAAAACGGTGGACTTATTTGCTTTTTCCCGGCTGGCGATGTTTCTCAATTCGACTCAACCCGTGTTTTGTCCGATACCCAATGGTTGTATAATGTATTGAAGTTTATTAAGCAGCAGAAAAAACCGATTATCCCGATTCATTTTCAGGGGAACAACAGTCGGTTATTTTACCTCATGGCCAATATTCATCCTTCGCTTCAGGATGTGAAGTTGCCAACCGAAATTATGTACCAGCGCAAGCGTCCGGTAAAAGTCAGGATTGGAAATGCCATTTCGGT
>JAEWME010000374.1 GCA_023393265.1 Bacteroidota bacterium
ATCAACTCGCGCTGAACCCACTTCTTGATGTAGTCGTCGGCCCAGAGCGCACTGTCGGTAGCATCCAGGTAATCAGGTATGTTTGCCGATAACTCCTGAAGGCTCAAAACCTTTTCTCCAACTTTGGCAACCGGTTCGCTGGTCTCGATAAACCGTGCGCAGCCAGCCGAAATCAGGATTGTCAGAAACAGGATATGTACCGCTACATTTCTCATTCAACCATCGCAATTTTCTTCAATACTTTCTTGTTTACAACAATCGGGTATTTTGCTCTGAGTGAATCAATCCATTCTTTTTCAATTTGTTCCTGAAAATCAGAAGAATAAAGTCCCCAGGCGTCTTTCAGCGTTTTTTGTTCGCTTCCTACCGTTTTTCCGTGGACAAAGGTAGTAGTTTCGTTAAAACCTGCAGGTTTTGGGCCGTTCCAAATGTAATAATCTACCACCGGGTTGTCTCCTTTTTCTACTGAGACCTCCGTTATTTGCAGGTCGTTTTCTCCATTCGGGTTGAAAATACTGTTCAGCTCTTCTTTGCTCATTTCTTTTCCGTCGAGCGCTGTTTCTACTTTGTTGCGTGTTTCCAGATCTTTAGCCTGAAGTACCAATCCTTTAAAACGTTCGTTCCAGAAATATTTTTTGGTCGTATTGTTGTAATAATTTTCGAGCCGTGCTGTATCCGACGAAGCCACATCCCATATTTTGTCTTTCGAAATATTGAAAAGCAGGATGCCGTCGTGGTATTCACGATACACAGCAGCAAAATCCGGATGCTTCACTTCTAGCTGAGAATCTTCATATTCGAGCAATTTCCCGCTGATGAATTTGTCGAGGAAACTTTTGGCATTTTTCGCGTTTGGAACCAGTTTGAGGTTTCCTGCTTCATCTTTCATATATTGGGCAAAATCGCCGCATGTGTATGTTTTATCAGCAAAATCAACCAGAGGCAACTGGGCAATTGGTGCCAGTTCTTCGGTTACTTCTTTCATTTTTGTGGTGTCTGTCAGCATAACGACCAGCACCTTAGAAAAATTACCATCATTCAGTTTAAACTGATAAGCCTTTTTCAACTCCTGTTCGAAAACGTCATCGCGGTATTTACTGATTTGCGGGTTCTGTTTGATTTTTGATTCAAGATCAGCTTTCAGCACGTCGAAAGGTTGTGTCTTACGCAATTCGAGTCTTTTAATGATGTGCCACCCGTAAGGCGTGCGAACAACTGCCGAAATATCTCCGTCTTTCTGCAACGCGAAAGCTGCATCAGAAAATACTTTTACAGGGAAATTGGTGGAGGTAAACCAGTTCATTTCGCCACCCGACTGGGCGGTGAACTTGTCGTTCGAGTATTTTTTTGCCAGGTCAGCAAAGTCCGATCCCGAAGTTGCTAGTTCCCAGATACTATCGGCGCGCAGTTTCAGTTTTTCGATGGTTTCATCACTTGCCTGCTTGGGGAAGCTAACCATGATGTGCGCCACTTTGATTTCACCCGGAGTTTCGCGTTCGTCTTCCACTTTCAGTATATGGTATCCAAAGCGGGTGCGGATGATTTGCGATACCTGACCAACCGGCGTATTGTAAGCCGCATTTTCGAACGGATAAACCATCTGGAAAGCGCCGAAATAACCTAGCTCGCCTTTGTTTTGCGCGGCCGAAGGATCTTCGGAATGTTTGGCTGCCATTTCGTTAAAATCTGCACCATCGATAATTTGCTTGCGAATGTCTGATATTTTATTCCAGGCCGCCAGAGTATCAGCAGGACTTGCTTCGGGGGCCACACGAATGAGGATGTGGCTTGCTTTTCGTTCGAACTGGGTGCGGTAGTAGGCTGTTTTTACCATTTCTTCATTGAAGGAAACATCTGTCAAATAGGGTTTGGCCAACTCTTCGCGGTAACCTTTTAGTTCGTTCACGAACGATTTTACAGTGTCATAACCAAGCTTTTGAGCTTCGAGCACTTTCAGTTTGAAGTTAACAAACAGGTCAAGGTATTCTTCTGGAGTTTTTTTGTCTTTGGCCTCCAGTGTGTTGGTGTTGTTCTTTTTGTAATTAGCTTCAAACTCTTCCTTACTGATTTGCTGGTCGCCAATGGTTACCACAATTTCCTTCTTATTTTGGGCAACTGTTGTAAACGCCAGCATGACCAAAAGTGCTATTGAAAATGATCGGATCATGTTTTTTTCGTTGTTAGAGTATAGACTTAATTTGATGGTTTATTCAAGTATTTTCCTGCCGGTTATTTGTATAACTAACCGGTAAGTTTTGGTTTTGGTAAAATGGGTTTGAATTTTTTGTCAGGAACGTCATTCCCGTTTTTATTTCTTCGCGTGACATTTATCGGGAACTGTAGTTTGGTGATTCACTGGTAATACTCACGTCGTGCGGATGGCTTTCCTGCATTCCTGAAGCAGTTATCCGGGTAAACCTGGCGTGTTGCAGCGCTTCAATGTCTTTGGCTCCGCAATATCCCATTCCCGCGCGTATTCCGCCTGTAAGCTGGTGGACGACTTCGGCCAGCGTGCCTTTGTACGGAACACGTGCCACTATTCCTTCAGGAACCAGTTTTTTCACGTCGTCTTCCACATCCTGAAAATAACGATCTTTCGATCCGGCCTGCATGGCTTCAACCGAACCCATTCCGCGATAGGTTTTAAATTTTCTGCCCTGAAAAAGGATGGTGTCGCCCGGCGATTCTTCCACTCCGGCAAACAGCGAGCCTGCCATGATGGAGTGAGCCCCGGCTGCAAGCGCCTTCACAATGTCGCCCGAATAACGGATCCCCCCGTCTGCAATAACCGGTACACCACTTTTCTTAATGGCTTTGCTTACATTGTGAATGGCCGATAGTTGCGGAATGCCCACGCCTGCAATAATTCGGGTGGTACAAATCGATCCGGGGCCAATGCCCACCTTCACAGCATCGGCACCGGCCAGCACCAGGTCGCTTGCTGCTTCGGCTGTTGCAATATTTCCGGCAACGAAATCAATTTCAGGATATTTATTTTTTGCTTTTTTCAGCATGTCGAGCACGTACTTCGAATGTCCGTGAGCGGTGTCAATCACGATGGCGTCAACCTGCGCTTTTACCAGTTCATCAATTCGGTCGATGGTGTCGCGCGAGATGCCAACAGCCGCTGCTACCCTCAAACGCCCTTTGCCATCTTTTGCCGCCAGCGGTTTATCTTTTGCCTTGGTAATGTCCTTAAAGGTGATCAGGCCAACCAGCTTATTACTGGCGTCGACAACCGGCAGTTTTTCAATTTTGTGCTTCTGAAGAATGGAAGAGGCCATTTCGAGCGAAGTGGAAACCGTTGTTGTTACCAGGTTTTCGCTGGTCATCACCTCCGAAATGTGTTTGTTCTGGTTACTTTCGAATCGGAGATCGCGGTTGGTGACAATGCCTACCAGATGCCCCTCAGTATCGACCACCGGAATACCACCAATTTTGTAAGTTTTCATCAGAGTAAGTGCATCACGCACAGTCTTTTCTTTTGAAATGGTAACAGGGTCGTAAATCATGGCGTTTTCAGCACGTTTCACGATGGTTATTTGCCGGGCCTGTTCGGTAATGCTCATGTTTTTATGGATGACACCGATGCCCCCTTCGCGGGCAATGGCAATGGCCATCACCGAATCGGTCACGGTGTCCATCGCGGCTGTTACAATGGGCGTGCTGAGCCTGATGTTGCGTGAAAACCAGGATGAAAGTTCAACTTCGCGCGGTAAAACTTCTGAGTACGATGGGATTAGCAAAACATCGTCGAAAGTTAAACCTTCGGAAACAACTTTATCGGCAAAAAACGACATGGACTGTTTTTTTATATTCCGTTAAAAAACAAAACTACAAAAAATTCATGTACAAATGTCCCGTTTTTTTCAGGCAGGCAATCCCTATAAACTTTAATGTATCTTAAAAATTGTTAAGCATCGAAAGCTCGTTTCCATGCCTTATTTTACGCCGGGTCAGATCGAATTATTTCATTCCCGATAAATGTTGGGCAAGGTTCGGCGCATTGAATGAAAATGGTGTATTTTTGAATTTTCGTCGTTTGTAATGAGCGAATTCACACAAATATTGACCAAATACTGGGGTTATCCTGCTTTCAGGCCACTTCAGGAGGAAATCATCGAATCGGTGGCAGCCGGAAAAGATACGCTTGGACTGATGCCGACCGGTGGTGGTAAATCGGTGACTTACCAGGTTTATTCGCTTTCGAAAACTGGTATTTGCCTGGTTGTTACACCTTTAATCGCACTGATGAAAGACCAGGTTGAAAACCTGAACAAGCGTGGAATCAAAGCGCTGGCTATTTACTCCGGAATGTCGGCACAAGAAATAAAAATTACACTGGATAATGCAGCCTGGGGTGGTTACAAATTTTTATACCTGTCGCCTGAACGGATTGCCACGGAACGTTTCCGTGAGCGGATTCATCAACTCGACGTTAACCTGATTGCCGTTGATGAGGCGCATTGCATCTCGCAGTGGGGATACGATTTCAGACCATCGTATCTGCGTATTGCCGAATTGCGTGACCTTTTGCCCAATGTTCCGTTGCTGGCAGTCACGGCCACGGCCACCCCGCGGGTTATTGAGGACATTCAGGAACAACTGAAATTCAAGGCTAAAAATGTACACCGGACAAGTTATTACAGGAGCAATCTTGTTTACCTGGTCAGGAATGAAGAAGATAAGGTGAATTATCTGGTGCGGGCGGTTCAAAAGGCCAAGGGAACAGGGATTGTGTATGTGAAAAGCCGGAAGCAGACACGTGAAATCAGCGATTTGCTCCGGAAAAACAATATATCCTCCGACTACTATCATGCCGGGTTAACATCGCTTGTGCGGTCGGCCAAACAGGAAGCCTGGAAAGACGGACGATGCAGGGTGATTGTTTCGACCAATGCTTTTGGCATGGGTATCGATAAAGCCGACGTTCGTTTTGTGATCCATCTGGAAGCGCCCGATTCAGTTGAAGCATATTTTCAGGAGGCAGGCCGGGCAGGGCGTGACGGAAAGCCAGCCTGGGCTGTATTGCTGTACAACAATACCGACAAGCTGCGTCTGCAAAAAGATGTGGAAAAGTCGTTTCCGGAGCCTGATGTGATCAAGCGGGTTTACGAAGCGCTTTGCAACTATTATCAATTGGCGGTTGGTTTTGGCAAGGACCAGTCGTTCGAATTCAGCATGGGCACTTTTGCCGGTAATTTCTCGTTCCAGATAACGGCGGTTTACAACTGCCTGAAGATTTTACAGCGTGATGGTTATCTCGAATTAACCGACGAAATCGATAATCCGTCGAAAGTTTATTTTCAGGTCGATCGCGATGATTTGTATAAATTTCAGGTTGCAAATGCAGAATTCGATGGATTTATTAAACTGCTGTTGCGCTCTTATACCGGGCTCTTCACCAATTATGTGGCTATTGACGAGGACCTTCTGGCTAAACGTGCAAATGTGAGCACCGATTTGGTTTATCAGTTTTTAATCAGGCTGAGAACAGTAAAAATTATCGACTACATTCCCCGGAAAAAATCGCCGTACCTTATTTTTACAAAGGAGCGCATTGAGGTCGACCGGTTGAAAATCAGTAAAGAAAACTATGTTGACCGAAAAGTCGATTATGTGCGCAGGGTTGACGCTGTCATTCATTACGCGTCGTCGGGTCACAAATGCCGCAGCCAGTTGCTGTTGCAGTATTTCGGCGAAGAGGAATCGGTTCGCTGCGGAAAGTGCGATGTTTGCAAGCAGCGCAATGAGTTGAATGTGAGTAAATACGAGTTCGATATGACGGTTGAGCAAATCAAAAAAGTGCTGGCTGAACCGTGTTTCTATGAAGAACTAATGACCAGGGCCGAAGGCAATCAGGATAACCTGGTGAAGATTGTTCGTTGGTTGCTCGAAAATGAGAAGATTATTTACCGGGTCGATAACCGGCTGGAATGGAGAAAAAGCGGTTAGCTTTCGTCTGCTTTTCATGATAAACTGAAATTCATTAAACGAAAAAGATATGGTTTCAACGAGAACGATTTTTCTGATGACGGTAACACTTTTTGTTGCCGTTTCGGTTCAGGCACAACGTGCCGGAAAGAGCAAGGAGCAAGCCAAATACTGGAGCGAATATGAAGAGTCGACATTAAATCCGGAGGATAGCACCAACCTGTTGTTGTCGAACAATCGCCGCATTGAACCAGCAGGGAAACAGTTGTTTTTTGGGAATACGTCGCTCGAAAATCACGCCCTTGATGTGGCAATTTCACCCGATGAACAATGGGTGGCTGTTGAAGGTCGCTACGAAGTGCTCATTATTTCGATGGCTAACAGCCAGATTGTTGCGAAGCTAAACCTAAGCGACTTTGTGAAAACAAGAGGTGTGATGAATACTTTCTCCGGAATTTGCTGGCTAAAAGAAGGCAATCAGTTTAAATTGTTCTGGAGCGCAGTGGGTGGCGGTACAACTTCGTATGTATTGCAGGCCAACTGGGACGGCAATACCCTGGCGGGTGCCGACTCAGTAAAAATTGAAACCTTAGCGCCTGCCCGAACTGCTTTGCCCAACGAAGTTTTGGTGCAACAATCAAACGGAAAGAATTATTTGTGGGTGACGCTCAACGGAAACAATGCAGTTGAGAAATACAATTTTGCCACCAAACGGAAAATTTGGTCAACACCGGTAGGTGTTGCTCCGTTCGGTATGACAATCGCTAAAGGGAAATTATACGTTACCAACTGGGCTGGCGCAGTTCCCGATCAGGCCGATGTGAATGTGGCCGGTGTTCCGTGGGGCAGCACCAAAGTCGATTCGCGAACGGGCGGTACGCGTGAAGGAACAGTTTCTGTACTCGATCCTGAAACCGGGAAAGTGCTGAAAGAAATATCGGTTGGCTTGCACCCTAACGACATTATACCCAGTCACGATGGAAATTTTGTTTATGTAGCCAACGCCAACTCCGATATGGTCAGTGTTATTTCCACTTCGACTGATGAGGTGACCGAATCGATCTCGGTGCGTTTGAACGCGGACAAAAACGAATTCTGGGGAGACTCTCCCAACGGACTCGCTATTTCGCCCGACGATAAACAATTGTATGTGGCCAATGGGATGGACAATGCGCTGGCTGTTGTAACACTCGGTTCAAAGGCAAGCGCCAGCTCGTCGAAAAAGGACAGCGAAGTTAAAGGTTTTATCCCAACGGGAGCTTATTCGGGTGCCGTTGCCGCTTCGGCAGACAATCGCCTCTTCGTGGCAAATATTGAGGCCGAAGGGGCCAAAGTTGCCAGGCCCGGAAAAGTGAACGGAAAACCTAACTACAATTCACATCGCATGAAAGCTTCTGTGTCAGTCATTCCGGTCCCTTCGGATGAAACATTGAAGCAATATACCCAAACAGTGATCGATGCTAACACGCATTTCAGGCTCGATCTCCTGAAAAAGATGCCGCGCAAGCAAGTGGCTGCGGTGCCTGTCCCTGAACGGATTGGCGAACCGTCGGTTTTTAAACATGTGTTGTACATCATCAAAGAAAACAGGACTTACGATCAGGTTTTGGGCGATATGAAGAAAGGCGACGGCGATTCTACCCTGACTATTTTTGGTCGTCAGGTAACACCCAATATTCACAATCTCAGCAATCAGTTTGTGCACATGGATAATTTTTATGTGTCCGGAAAATGCTCTGCTGAAGGCCATCAATGGACCGACGCTTCCATTGTGACTGACTACGTGGAGAAAAATGTGAGGGCTTGGTTCCGCAGTTACCCACACGTTCAGAAGGATGCGCTTGTTTATGCGCCAACCGGCTTCATCTGGGACAATGCGCTGAAAAATGGCAAGAAAGTTCGGATTTATGGTGAAGCATCGGATCTTGTTTACGAAAGTTCGCAAAACTGGATAAGCATTTACAACGATTTCATGAACGGCAGGAAGTTTAACTTCAGCAATAAAACAACCATTAAGGCTGTCGAGGGAATTCTGTCTGAGAATTATCCAGCTTCCGACGACCACCAGGTTCCGGATATTTTGCGGGCGAAAACGTTTATCGACGAGTTGAAAGCGTACGAAGAAATGGATGGAGATCAGTTTCCGGAGTTAATGGTAATGGCTTTATCGAACGACCACACCGGCGGAACTCGGCCCGGACTGCCAACGCCACGCGCCATGGTGGCCGACAACGACTACGCGCTGGGCCAGATTGTTGAAGCCGTCTCGAAAAGCAAATTCTGGGGAAATACGGTCATTTTTGTAACCGAAGACGACTCTCAGGACGGGTGGGATCATGTTTCGGCTTATCGCACCGTTGGCATGGTTATCAGTCCGTATTCAAAGACAGCTTCGCTGGTTCACACCAACTACAACCAGCCTTCAATAGTGCGCACCATCGAGCAAATTCTGGGTTTGCCACCAATGAACATTATGGATGCAACTGCCAAGCCAATGTTCGATTGCTTTGTGTCGATTCCTGATTTAACGCCCTACCAAGCGCTGAAAAACCGGATACCGCTGAATGAGATGAATCCACCATTGACCGCGCTCAAGGGCTCCGACTTGTATTATGCACAAAGGAGTATGGAGCCGCAGTTCGACGGAATTGACACCGGAGACGATGAGCTTTTCAACAAAATTCTGTGGCATGCCATGAAAGGAAAGGCAAAGTACCCAAAGCGTTTCAGCGGAAAAGATGAAGATTGAGAACGGATAAAAAGTATTTTGTTTTGTTTGGAATTTGTCGGTCGTTTCTGATAGATGTCAATGCAATCGTGATTTAGAAACCGCTGAATGAAAAATCTTTATACTTTTGCACCATATTTTTACAGTTTTTCATGAGTGGGGATAGATTAAACAGTTTGGTTTATTCAAAGAACGTCATCGAATTTATTACGGTAGCCAACGAATTTTGCAGTTTTCTTGAACGTTCGGACGAGATGGAGTCGGTTGACTTTATTGGGCGGCTACAGAAAATTTTGCCCCTTTTATACTTAAAAGCCAGTTTGCTGCCTGTGTTTGATTACGAATCGGAGGATGATCTGGAACGTTATGTGACGGAGGTTGAATATAACCTGATTCAACAAAAGGTGCTGAACCACACCGGTTCAGGCGATGATTACCATGAAGTTTTTTTGCCCGGGATACAATTCAGCGAAACAGCATTGATTGCCAGTATTTCGGAAAATGTAGCCGATATTTTTCAGGATTTGAAAGATATGGTGATGTCGTTTCGCACCATGGACGAGGAAGTGATGCTTCTTGCTTTGCACGAGATCAGGCTTGGTTTTGAGCAGGTTTGGGGCCAGAAACTGGTGAACTGTTTACGGGCGGTGCACAGTCTTTTCTATAGCGAGCATTTTTCTGACGGGGATTCAGAAAACACCGATAAAATGTCAAAGCAATCAAATCAGAAACCCGATTGGCTGAATGACCGGTTTTCTTATCAGGAGGAGTAACAATGGTTTACAGAGAGAGCATCGATAAAGAAGAATTAGCCGAATTACCACTTATACAGTTTGAAGGAGAAATTAGCCTGGTTGAAACAAAAGAAAGTTACCTGGAGTCGATTGAATACCTTTCGCGCCAAAAGGTGCTGGGTTTCGACACTGAGACCAAACCAGCCTTCAAAAAAGGAGTTGTGAATGAGGTCGCTCTTTTGCAGCTTTCCACCGAAGACCGTGCATTCCTTTTCAGGTTAAATAAAATTGGATTGCCCAATGGGCTAAAGGGTATTCTTGAAAATCCGGGAATTTTTAAAATCGGGGTTGCCATTCGCGACGACATCAAGGGATTACAGAAATTAAATAATTTTAAGCCAGGCGGTTTTATCGAACTTCAGGATCATGTGAAAGATTATGGCATTCAGGATTTTAGCCTGAAAAAGTTGTCGGCCATTGTTTTGGGTTACCGCATTTCGAAGTCGCAGCGCATTACCAACTGGGAAGCGCCAGATTTAACTGAAGCCCAGCAAATTTATGCTGCTACCGATGCTTGGATTTCTCACCGCATATACGAATCGCTCAACCAGCAATAACCATGTCAGAATCATTTAGTCGTGTTGTCCTGAAATCGGGCAAGGAACAGTCGTTGCAACGTTTTCATCCATGGGTTTTTTCCGGGGCCATCAAAGAAATTACCGGACGAGTGCAAGAGGGCGACGTGGTTGAAGTTGTTTCGAACCGGAACGAGTTTCTGGCAATGGGTCACGTACAGCCCGGATCGATTGCTGTGCGCATTTTCTCTTTCGAAAAAGTTGAGCCTGATTTCGCCTTCTGGAAAAGTAAAATTGAAAAGGCGTTTGATGTGCGCCAAAAACTTGGTTTGGTTGACAATGCTGAAACCAATGTTTTCAGGCTGGTGCATGGCGAAGGCGATGGCTTGCCTGGACTAATCGTTGATTTTTACAACGGAACTGCTGTGATGCAGGCTCATTCGGCCGGAATGTTCCTGATTAGGGAAACCCTCGCCAAAGCGCTGAAAGATGTGATGGGCGATCGCCTGGCTACGGTATATGACAAAAGCGAAAAGACCGTGCCGTTTAAAGCCGGGCTCGATGCCAAGGACGGGTACCTGATTGGTAAATCCGAAGTTTTCGAGGTTCAGGAATATGGCAACCGCTTTAAGGTTGATTGGGTTGAAGGCCAGAAAACCGGTTTTTTTGTCGATCAGCGCGAGAACAGGCGGCTGGTTCAGGAATATTCGCATGGACGGAATGTGCTCAACATGTTTTGTTATTCGGGTGGTTTTTCGTTTTATGCCATGCGTGGCGGTGCCAAACTGGTACATTCGGTCGATGCGTCGGCAAAAGCCATCGACCTGACCAATGAAAATGTGAAACTGAATTTCCCGGAAGATGCGCGTCACGAGGCTTTTGTGGATGACGCGTTCGATTTTATGGATCAGAACAAGGATAAATACGACCTCATCATTCTCGATCCGCCTGCATTTGCCAAGCACATCGGAGCATTGCCCCAGGCGCTGAAAGGATATAAAAGGCTTAACCTGAAAGCGTTTCAGCAGATTGCCGCGGGAGGCATACTTTTCACTTTCAGTTGCTCGCAGGTAGTTGGCAAAGACAAATTTCGTGAAGCTGTTTTTTCGGCAGCAGCCATTTCAGGAAGAAAAGTGCGCATTTTGAATCAGTTGGTTCAGCCGGCAGATCACCCGGTCGACATGTACCATCCGGAGGGTGAATACCTGAAAGGTTTGGTTTTGTATGTGGAATAGTGCCCTGTTAGGCTGAGATAACCTCTACTGGAAAATACAAAAAGGCCTTGCAACAACTGCAAAGCCTCTAGTAAGGTGTATTCGGGGTGGAAATTATTTATGTCAATGCGTGCTGAGTTTTGTGACGACTTTCTTTTCGTACACGTAAACGTAATTTCCGTCGCGCGACAGGGTAGTGAGGGCGCCTGTGCGTGCCTTGAAATCTTTGTATTTGCAGGTATTCAGATCGAAGGTGCCGATGTCGGCTTTGTCTGTTTTCATGATCAGGATGTTGTCAACACGGTCTTCGAGCGTAGAAGTGCGGTATTTTCCGGAGTGGAGCAAATCTCCTGAAGTGGCATCGAAAGTGGAAACACCCTTTTCCCCAACAACAACAATAATGTTGTCTTTAAATGGCTGAATTTGTGTTGCCAGGCCCACGCCGCCTTTCGAAACCGGTACTTCATACTTTTCCTTGCCGGTTGCCAGTTCGAGTGAATACAAGGCTTTTCCGCTGCTCACAACCACATTTTCGCCAAAAGTAATCATGTTGGTAATTCCTTTCCTGAAACGTTCTGATTCCCAGATGAGCTTACCGGTTGTGGCGTCGAGCGCCTGTATTCCGCAAGGATTGACATTGTCAAAGTCAACAACATATTCAGTGATCACCTGATCGGCAGTTCTGGTTATTTTAACGTATTGTTTTTCGACAATTCCGCCAATCTGAAGCAGAACTTTGCCACCGATAACAACCATTCCCGGGATGGCTTTCGCGTCTTTTATCTCCGGCGATGTCCAGAGTAATTTTCCAGTGTTCAGATCATATTTTTTTACATACTGTTTGCTGCGGCTCTGCATATCGAGCACATAAACATCTTCTCCCTCAACAACAGGGGCGGCCACCGCACCGTAAACGCCAAACGTTTTAGCGCCAACCGGTTTGCCAACAATGTGTTCGGGAGTGAAATCGTAAGCGGCCGACCACACTTTGGCGCCGGTTTTATAATCGTAAACCTGCATACCGTTTAGTCTCAGGAAGACTTTGTCGCCAACAACACTCATGTCATAAACAAATTCTTTCGAAATCACTTTTTGTTCGGCGCGGCCGATGTAGGTATTTTCCCACAGTATTTCACCGTTTTTCAGGTTGATTTTTGCAATCTGGTTTTTTAGTCCTGTGAAAAGTGCACCCAGCAAACTTGGTACAAAATTCACCATTGTTAAGGTCTGGTCGTTTTTGTCGTACACATATTTTCCGACTACTCCTTTGAATTTTTCAGTGCTCCAGAGTTCTTCACCGGTGCGTGCCCTGATATAAACCAGCGACTTTTTCAGCGTGATGGCAAAACAATCTTCTTCTGCGATGTAAGTAATCATACCATCATTCACGTCCTGGTATTTATCGGTTGTCCAGAGCGCTTTCCCGGTTTCCAGGTCGATGCAGGCGATCTGGTCTTTGCCCAGTTTGCGGTCGAACAAAAAGATTGTATTCGAGGCCCAGAATGGTATCAGTTCATCAATTTTCCGGAGTTTTGGTGCCATGTCGTTGAACGACTTTGTCCAGATAATTTTTCCGGAGTTGTTATCAAAAAGGCTCATTTCTTTGTCAGAAGCGGCATAGCTGTGTTCGCCTTCAAGGGCAGTTCCCGAATGAAGGATCTGGTGGGGGAGTTTGGTTTCCCAAACAACCGACATGTCTTCCTGGGCTTTTGCCCACACAATCGAAAGCAGAAGTAGTACAACGGTTAATAATTTTTTCATGGTTGTCTGATTTTAAAATTTGAATGTATAACTGAGTTTATAATCTTTATTTTTTGGCATTTTGAAACTGAATTGAAAGGCCATCAGGCGGTCTTTCAAACTGTTCTGCGAAGGAATGTTCCCGTCTTTTTTATCCTGAACGAAAACTGAAACCACCTGTCCTTTATTCCGGAGGGTGAGTTGCATGTTGTATTCGCCCGAGAGATGGGCCTTTTGTGCGAATTTGTACAGTGCGCCGTCGGGTGGTGTGAGCGCCTGATCGAGTTCAAGCGTCGCCTGTTTGGTCACTTCGTCTTTTAATTCGATGAGCTGGGGCTTTTGCGCTTTCAGCGACACAGAAATCAATGCCAGCGCGATGAGCAGCAAAAGAGAGGTTGCAATGAGCGATTTCATGAGATGAAATTTTAAAGTGAAAGGTTTACTTGTGGTTTTATTGATCGTCTGAATTGGCACCGATGTTCCATTTTACGAGCTGGTTTCCCATGGCAATCAGGATTGATTGACTGTCGGGCAGGAAAATGAAGGCCGGGCGCGAACCATTGACGATTTTGTCGCCATCCACCTTTTCGAAAAGGCGGTGTCCCAGTTCGAAGCGCTTTTCGAGGGTGCCGCTTGCGTAGTCGTAGAGGTGCATCTCCTGAAACCTGTTGCCTTTCGAGTTAATGGCAAAGAAATGCCGGTCGGCGCTTGTTTTCAGGTCGGGCTGTGTCAGCGACATCGAAGTGAACCCTCGTCGCATCGGTTCATTTTTGGTCATGTCAATCAGGTTCACATAGCTGAGGCTTTTGTTGTAAGCCTGAATCCGGATGTCGGGGGTTTGGTAAACGAACAGCACCTCGTCGCCCGCCAGAAATGCGAGGTTGTAAATCAGGTCGTAAAATTCGCCGATGGTTTTAATTTTCGCTCCTGTTTCCACGTCGAAAAGCGTGACGACTTGTTTGTATTTTACTGCATTTTTCAAACCTTTTTTGTCTTTCCTGAACTGGTTTTTGTAGTCGGCAGCATTTACCGGTTGCGAAACAGCCAGTGTTTGCCCGTCGGGACTTAAGGCCAGCGCATTTCCGGCAGCAGGGACCGTAAACGATTTTATTTTTTCGCCGGAAGGTAAGCTCCAGAAGGATATTTCGTTGTTGTTCAGTGATATGGCTGTTTGTTCGTCAGAAGAGACGACGACATCCTGAACCTTGTCGAACTTTTTGATGAGGCTTCCGGAGGCTATATCAATGATTTCGTAGTCGATTGCCCGGTTTTTGTTTTGGCTGAAATCGGAAAATCCAATCTCCTGAAGCAACAGGTATTTGCCTCCATCCGAAAAGCTGACCATCGAACCGGTCATCCAGTTTCCTTCGCCGATCTCGCG
>JAEWME010000400.1 GCA_023393265.1 Bacteroidota bacterium
AAATAGCCCGAATCAGGGTTTAGACCATAGGCATTCGGCCGCCTCCCCCCTACTGTTTCCTGTTTTCCAAAATCAAGAACGAAACCATCCTCAATTAATTCAGTAATGAGTTTCGTTGTCGTGGGAACACTGAGATCCAACTCCTTAGCCAAGTCTGCAATCGTACTGGAACCGTTATAGATATAATATCGAATGATATTTTTCTTGATTACAGCATTTTTACTGCCCGATTCGGATTCGATAATAAATTTATGAAGCATTTACTGAAAAGTTTTATCATTCAACAACGATTTAACCACAGAGAATCCCCTGAGATTACGCAAATCTACAAAAAAATCATAATCATGCGCTCGCTTCAATGTCAAATTGAACATCTTCAAGCCAATAAGACCAAACACCGCGAAAACAAACTACGAAAAGATAAAATTAATAATGCTTTTGAAATTTTCAAACCAATTAAATAAAAATTTTTAGCATAGAAATGTATTTATTAAATTATTTTATTATTACTTTGCCATAATTAAAATTCAACAAAAGTTTAAGAGAAACTAAATACAATTAATCGATGGAGTATAATGATCTGAATATTTATGCCAATCAGTATAAAACAGAACTTCTGGAGCAAGTTATTCCTTTTTGGCTGAATCACTCAAAAGACAAAGATTTTGGAGGCTACTTTACTTCTTTAAACAGGTACGGAGAAGTCTTCGATACAGACAAGTTTATTTGGCTTCAGGGAAGGGAAGTGTGGCTTTTCGCAATGTTGTATAATAAAGTGGAAAAGAAACAGGAATGGCTTGAGATGGCCTTATATGGCGCTTCTTTCCTGAAAAAATATGGTATGGATGCCGAAGGAAACTGGTATTTCTCCTTAACAAGAGAAGGAACACCACTCATTCAGCCGTATAATATTTTTTCTGATTGCTTTGCAGCTATGGCTTTTTCCGAACTTTACAAGGCAACAAATGATGGCGAATTCAAAAAAATTGCCGTAAACACTTTCAATAATATCGTCAAGCGTCAAGATAATCCAAAGGGTATTTACACCAAAGCTGTACCAGGAACAAGGCCGCTGAAAAATTTCTCTTTGCCTATGATTTTATGCAATTTGTCTCTTATCATGGAAGACGTTTTAGGGACAGAGAATGTCAACAAAACCATTCAACCGCTGATTCATGAGGTAATGGATGTATTTTATGATAATGAATCTGGATTAATTAGGGAAAATGTCACTCCTGAGGGAAAATTCAGCGACTCGTATGAAGGCCGGTTAATCAATCCCGGACATACAAATGAATCGATGTGGTTCATGATGGATTTAGCCGTTCGGAATAACGACACCGATCTTATTGACAAAGCCATCAAGATATTGCTCCGATCAACCGAAAAAGGATGGGACAGCCAATACGGAGGAATTTTCTACTTTTTAGATATAAAAGGACACCCAACCCAACAACTGGAATGGGATCAGAAGCTTTGGTGGGTTCATATCGAAACACTTATTTCGATGGCAAAGGCCTATCGGCTTACCGGGAATGAAACCTGTAAAACATGGTTTGAAACCATCCATAGTTATACATGGGCCCATTTTAAGGATCCGGAATATGCCGAATGGTTTGGCTACCTTAACCGAAAGGGAGAGCCATTATTACAACTGAAAGGAGGCAAATGGAAAGGATGCTTCCATGTGCCCCGTGGTTTGTATGAAATTTGGAAAATTCTTGAATAAAAGCAATGATGTTTTTGGTCATTAAATAATAGTCGTCAACAAATGAAGGAAAGTTCAAAATCCCGGCGCGATTTTTTCAAAAAAGCCTCATTGGGAGGAATGGCTGCGTTAACTATCCCCTCTTCCGGGCTGGCGTCCAACTTTATGAATTGGGAAGAAAGTCAGGAAATTGAAAGCAACTTAATTGTTCCAAAGGCCAAAGGCTTAAAAATTACCGGGACATTTCTTGACGAGATTTCACACGACATTCCGCACCAGAATTGGGGTGAAAAAGAATGGGACCGGGACTTCGCTTATATGAAAAGTATAGGTATTGATACGGTAATAATGATCAGGTCTGGCTATAGAAAATTCATTACCTACCCGTCTCCATACCTTTTAAAAAAACACAATTGCTATATGCCCTCTGTCGATCTGCTCGATATATACTTAAGACTTTCAGCCAAATATGACATGAAATTCTATTTCGGCCTGTATGATTCCGGAAAATACTGGGATACAGGCGATCTAAGCTGGGAGACTGAGGACAATAAATATGTGATTGAGGAGGTTTGGAAAAATTACGGAAGCAAGTACGACAGTTTTCAGGGATGGTACATCTCCGGAGAAATTAGCCGCAAGACAAAAGGAGCCATCGGCGCTTTTCGCACCATGGGGAAACAATGCAAAGATATTTCCGGAGGATTGCCAACATTTATTTCGCCGTGGATCGACGGAAAGAAAGCTGTTGAATCTGCCGGAAGTAGTCTGACCAAGGACAAAGCCGTCTCTGTTCAGGAGCATGAACAGGAATGGAGCGAAATTTTCGATGGCATTCATGATGTTGTTGACGCATGTGCATTTCAAGATGGTCATATTGATTATGACGAATTGGATGCCTTTTTTGATGTTAATAAAAAGATGGCGGATAAGTTTGGGATGAAATGCTGGACGAACGCCGAAACTTTTGATCGGGACATGCCAATTAAGTTTTTACCGATTAAATTTGACAAACTCAGGATGAAACTTGAAGCTGCCGCCCGGGCAGGTTACGACAAAGGCATAACTTTCGAATTCTCGCATTTTATGAGTCCCCAGTCAGCCTACCTTCAGGCCGGAAATTTATATAACCGATACAAAGAATACTTCAATATCCTTTAAACTTTAGGAAAAATGACTCAGAATAAAAAGGAAAATCTCCAATATGTAATCTTTTTGGCAACCGTAGCAGCCCTTGGTGGTTTCCTTTTCGGATACGACACTGCTGTTATCTCGGGGACGATTGGAAGTGTGTCCAGCCAGTTTAACCTGAATGATGTAAGCACAGGCTGGTACGTTGGCTGTGCGCTCGTCGGTTCCATTTTTGGTGTTGCGGTAGCCGGAAAATTAAGTGATTATTTCGGCAGAAAGCTCGTACTTCTTTTCTCAGCAGTTCTTTTCAGTGCGTCTGCAATTGGCTGTATGCTATCGGGAAATATTTCGCAACTGGTTGTCTACCGGATCATAGGAGGCGTTGGGATTGGTGTTGCTTCTGTTATTTCCCCTTTGTATATTTCTGAGATAGCAGTTACCCGGCTTCGTGGCACATTGGTTACATTGTATCAGCTTGCAATAACTATTGGGTTCATGGGTGCTTACCTTATTAATTACGGAATAAGCAGTTATTCTGATCATATACAGACCTCAGGAAATGTATCCGGAATCTGGGGAAAAATAATGGTTACAGAAACATGGCGGGGTATGTTGGGAGCAGAAGCTATTCCGGCTATACTGTTTTTTGCTATTTTATTTTTCATTCCTGAAAGTCCCAGATGGCTCATTATAAAATCGAAAGAAGGTAGTGCCCTAAAGACGCTAAAAAGAATATATGGTCACCAAGAAGCGAGCATTCAGGTGGCAGACCTGAAGACAATTATCCAAACAGAAGATAAGGCAAGCTGGAAAATATTGTTCCAACCGGGGTTCCGTGTAGCCCTGTTTATTGGTGTCAGCCTGGCTATTCTCGGACAATTCATGGGTGTTAATGCTGTTCTTTATTACGGTCCGTCAATCTTTCAGCAAACAGGTCTTTCAGAAGGAGACTCTCTTCTTTACCAGGTAATCGTTGGTCTGGTCAATTTCGGATCAACAGTTTTAGCTATGATTGTTATTGACAAGATTGGCAGAAAAAAACTGGTTTACTATGGCGTCTCCGGAATGATCGTATCCCTTGTCCTCATCGGATTTTATTTCACAATAAACAAAAATGGGAATGTTATTCCACCCGTTACACTACTGATACTGATACTTATCTACATTCTCAGTTGTGCCATATCTATTTGCGTTGTCATCTGGGTATTGCTATCCGAAATGTATCCTGCAAAAGTCAGAGGTTTAGCCATGTCTGCAGCAGGTTTCTCTCTCTGGATAGGAACCTACCTGATTGGTCAACTCACACCTTGGTTAATGACAACGCTTTCGGCAGCAGGAGTGTTTTGGTTGTTCGGGTTAATGTGCCTGCCATATTTATACATCACATGGAAACTGGTGCCAGAAACGACAGGAAAATCACTCGAAGATATCGAACGTGAGTGGCAGGCATGATGCTGCATTAGGAAAGAATGATTCTGCATAAAGCCATCAGAAAACAGCTAAGTTTTTTTCATAAACAGTTTAGGGTTGACAATTATTTAAAGTTAGAAGAGAAAAGGCAGAAACTCAGGTTTCTGCCTTTTTCGTTTTTCCGAAATATCAATATTGTATTTGATTTAAACCCATAATCCTAAAGCTTGATTATAATTGCATCAATCTGTGAAAACCATTTGGGTGAACATGATAGAAAAATAAAACATAAACCACTTGCAAAATAATGTTTGTGATTTAGACATATAATCAGCCACCCTTATAATCAACCGGTTCACTTATTCTTCTACAATCTCTTTTATTCTACCAACTTCACCCGATTCCAGGCGAACCTTTATTCCGTGCGGATGAACGGATGAATTAGTCAGGATATTTTTCACAATACCTTCAGTCAATTCTCCTGTCCGCTGGTGTTGCCTCTGTATAATAAGAACCATTGCACCAATCTTTACATCACTTCGTTTTTGGCCATCCATATTTTTATATTTTCTACGAATTAATAAAAAAAGCCTCTCTTGCGAAAGGCTTATACAATTAATTATTATCAAAATCTGCATATCACGAAGCACTCAATGTCAGGTACTTCAGAAACTCTTCCCGTTTCTGTTGTTCTTTAAATACGCCGGAATACTCGGCAGTTATCGTTGAACTTCCATCGTCCTGAATTCCTCTTGAAGACACACACATGTGTCTGGCATCTATCACCACAGCAACATCATCTGTTTTCAGTATTTTCTTCAATTCGCTGGCAATCTGAACTGTCAATCGCTCCTGAACCTGTGGTCGCCGTGCAAAATAATCAACGATCCGATTAATTTTTGAAAGACCAATTACCTGCCCGCTGGAGATATAAGCAACATGAGCTTTCCCAACAATCGGCAAAAAATGGTGCTCACAGGTAGAATTGAGGTTTATATTTTTTTCAATCAGCATTTCTCCATATTTGAACTTGTTCTCGAAAACTGACATATGAGGTTTATTCGCCGGATTCAAACCGTAAAAAATCTCTTTCACAAACATTTTGGCCACACGATGCGGTGTTCCGCTCAAACTATCGTCGGTCAGATCGAGCCCCAGAACATCCATGATTTCTCTGAACCTATCTTCGATAATTTCCATTTTTTGCTCATCGCTCAATACAAAAGCGTCATCACGCAATGGCGTATCAATCGATGTGGCCACATGGTTGTCGCCAATAATATCGTACCCATTTTTATCTTTTGATTGTGTCTGCTGACTGCCATTTACCCTGGATTTTGCGGTCTCAGTCTTTACAAATCCATATACTTTCATAATCGACCTCCTTAAGATTTATTGATTTAAACGGCTTTGGAGTTGTTTTGTTTAATGATTACAGAAATAAATCAAACAAATTATCATTTCAATCTCTCCCCCACAAACCTTATCTCTCAATTTATTGTGTTGCTATAACATTACTCAGTAAGAATAAGTTCAGTGAAAATATCTTAAACTGGCCTGATTTTGAGACTAATCTTTTCGGTCCAGATAAAATTAATATTATTCAAATAAACTTCATTTATTGATATATCTAATTGATATACCCGATTAGACTAAAAATTAAACAATATACTAACCGAACACTTATGAATGGTATTTTTGACCGCAGTAAAAATCCTGTGCTGATGGCTATCGATTTGCTACTTCCGTAGAAACATTAAAAAAACAAATGGCTAAAAATCTGGTTATTCCCGGGAAAAAGCAAAAACAAGCTGAAAAGCAGTGAACCTGCAACAGACATATCAGCTAAATTGGATAAATTCGTGCTCTTCAGATTAGCTGCATCTTTTAAACAACCGAAAACTAAATAAAATGACTGATCAAAAACTTAGCCTGAAAGAAAAGGCTGGCTACGGCTTCGGCGACATGGCCTCTTCGATGTTCTGGAAAATATTTGGCATGTATTCGCTGTTTTTTTATACCGATGTCTTCGGAATTACAGCCGCCGCCGCCGGCACCATGTTCCTGGCTGCCCGTCTTTGGGATTCGTTTTTCGACCTTGGCGTTGGAATCATGGCCGACAGAACCCGCACCCGCTGGGGAAAATACAGGCCTTACCTGCTATGGTTTGCCATTCCGTTTGCTGTAATGGGAGCAATCACATTCTTTGTTCCGTCTTTCGGAGAAACAGGCAAACTTATTTATGCATACATTACCTATTCGATGATGATGATCGTTTATTCGATGATCAACGTGCCATATGCTTCGCTGCTTGGCGTAATGTCGCCCGATCCCAAAACACGCAATGTTTTATCGTCTTTTCGCATGAGTTTCGCGTTTATCGGTAGTTTCATCACTTTCATGCTTTTGCAGCCACTGGTCGATTTCTTCGCCAAAACGTTTGATGCCGAGCGGTTTGAGGCAGCCAAAGCGGCCGCCGGAACTGCCGAGGCATCGATCAGCAATTCGCCTGTTGGCTGGACAATGGGTGTAGCTGCCATTGGCGCCATTTGCGCCGGCTTGTTCTTTTTATGCTTCAGTTTCACCCGCGAAAGGGTTGAAGCAGTGAACAAGGAGGAAAATGAAAATGTATCGGTTAAACAAGATTTAAACCACCTGTTCCATAATGCGCCGTGGTGGATTTTAGTCGCAACCGGACTGGCAGCGCTGCTTTTTAATGCGGTGCGCGATGGCGTGGCTATATATTATTTCCGCGACTACGTGGGCATTTCGTACCACATGCCTTTTTTTGGGTGGGACATGGCAACCATCTATTTTATGATTGGTCAGGCTGCTAATATTGTAGGTGTGGTGCTTGCCCCATCAATTTCGGCCCGATACGGAAAACGCAAAACTTACATGCTCGCCATGCTGATTGCATCGGCCCTTAGCCTTGTATTTTTCTTTATCCCGAACAACATCGTCTGGATTCTTATCCTTCAGGTTCTGATTTCCATCTGCGCAGGATATGTACTACCGCTTTTATGGAGCATGTTCTCCGACATCGTCGATTACCAGGAATTAAAGACCAACCGCCGTGCTTCGGGATTGATTTTCTCGTCATCATCGATGTCGCAAAAACTGGGCTGGGCTTTTGGTGCTGCACTTGGTGGCTGGATTCTGGCTTTATTTAAATACAATCCGGGCATCGCGCAGCAGGTTTCTGAAACAATCCTGGGCGAACGCCTGATGTTGAGCGTATTTCCAGCTGTTTGCGCATTGCTGGCTGTTATCGGAATGCTGTTCTATCCACTCACAGAAAAGCGCGTGAAAGAAATAGCTGAAGAACTGGAACAAAAAAGAAAACTGGCATAAAAAGAAACGAATCATATTCTGAAGATAAAGACCGTTGTGAACCGTAAAACTCCGGAATAGGAGAAATTACATACCACAACGGCCGAATGTGTTTTGAAATCATCTCCTGGTTCGGGGAATAAATCATAAAAAAAAGTTATCTTCAGGCGTTCAAACTGTTCGTTCAGGAATGAGACCCAAACAAGTATATGTGATAACAGGCGGTCCGGGGTTCGGAAAATCGCGGCTCATCGAAGCGCTTTCTGCTGCCGGGTATTACTGCTCCGGAGAATTTGCCCGAGGATTAATAGAAGACCAAACCGACATTGACGGCGAGATCCTTCCGTGGAAAAACCCAAAACTTTTTCAGCAGGAAGTTCTGAAACGAAGGATAGCTTTTTACGAATCAGTTGATTTGGGCACCATCGCCTTTGCCGACAGGGGTATTCCTGATCAGCTTGCATTTGCCCGCTACAAAGGCTTTGGTACCCCCCAAATATTAACCGATCATGCCGGGAAGTTCCGTTATGCGCTGCAAGTATTTGTAACACCTCCGTGGCCTGCCATCTATACTACCGACCATATCAGGAAAGAAACCTATGAAGAAGCTGTCAAAATTCATCAGATTGTGGTAGAAACCTATCGCGCATTGGGTTATGAAATTATAGAACTGCCTTTGCTGCCTGTTGAAGAAAGAGTAAAATTCATCCTGAAAACAATCAGGAAAAAACAAAAAGCTAACAAATGAACCGAAGAAATTTCCTCCAGTTTACGACGGTGAATGCCATTGGGCTCGCAGCCATCCCCGGAATCCTTTCGGCCGCGATGCCTCCAAAGGGTAAAAAACAAAAAAACATCATTGCGTCTTTAAAATCAAAAGATGTGATTCTTTTTCAGGGCGACTCGATTACTGACGCCGGCCGCGAGCGGATGAAACAACAAGCCAATCTGCAAGGATCGTTTGGCGCCGGATACGCGTTTCTGGCGGCAGCAAAACTGCTGTGCGAGAATCCGGATAAAGACCTGGACATATACAACCGAGGCATCAGCGGAAACAAGGTATATCAACTGGCCGACCGCTGGCAAAACGATTGTTTCGACTTACATCCGAAAGTGCTGAGTATCCTTGTTGGCGTAAACGATTTCTGGCATACACTCGATGGAAAATATGAAGGAACAGTTGAAAAATATGAGCGTGATTACCGGCAGTTGCTTACCCTTACCAAAAAGATGATTCCTGAAGTAGACCTCGTGCTGGGCGAACCTTTTGCATTGATGGGCGGCACAGCGGTAGACGAAAGATGGTTTCCTAAGTTTGACGAATACCGTGCTGTTGCCCGAAAACTATCAGAAGAATTTGAAACGATTTTTATCCCCTATCAGGATATTTTTAACGAAGCCCTGCAATATGCGCCTGCCAGATACTGGACTCCTGATGGCGTTCACCCAACAATGGCCGGTTGCTCGCTGATGGCCGAAGCTTGGATAAAAGCCGTTAAATAGTCACACACATTTAGCTACATATAGACGCCTCTTAAAAAGAAAGGATTCCATCTTTTTTGCCAAGATGAAATCCTTTTTATGC
>JAEWME010000066.1 GCA_023393265.1 Bacteroidota bacterium
GGGCAAAACGAAGGCATCGTTTTTATTTCCGAAGGTTTGCCCAAAGCCATCAGCGACATAAAAACCGGGTAAATACCAATGTCGAGCAGCGATCCACCGCCCAAATCAACATTGTAGAGCCTTTTCTCCGGATTGTATTCGGCGTTGAAAGCGAAGTCGGAATGAATCATTTTCAGTTTGCCCAGTTCTCCTGAACGGATAATTTCGAGCGCCTTCTGAAAACTTGGCTGAAACCTCGTCCAGAAAGCTTCCATCAGGAAGGTGTTATTTTGACGGGCTGCATCAATCATCTGGTCCACTTCTTTCAGGTTAATGGCAAAGGCTTTTTCGCAAAGCACCGCTTTTTGGTGGTTGAGGCAGAGCAGCGTGTGCTCGCAATGGTGCGAGTGCGGCGAAGCGATGTACACCACATCCACCGCCGGGTCGTTCACCATTTCTTCGTAACTGCCGTAAGCTTTTTCGAAACCAAGGTCGCGGGCAAACTGCTGCGCATTATCGAGCGAACGTGAGGCTGCAGCATAAAGCCTTGCATTGGGCAGAAGTTTGAGGTCGCCTGCAAATTTTCGGGCTATTTTACCACATCCCAGGATGGCCCAGTTGTATGTTTTAGTCATTGTGATTTTTTTGCTGAAAATAGAAATCTTTTCTGAATTAGCCATTGTTCTTTTCGTCAGCTAAAGCATCCGCCCGACGGGGATGGCAGGGACGGCAAAGGATCGTTTTTTGCGGAGTCCATCTCTTTTCGATAAATGGCATCCCTTTGGGGCAAACTTCATTTTCAACATCATTTTGCTTGTCTGGTAGTACCGGTTATTCTTTGCCGTTGACTTTAGTCAAGGGTGATCAATCCAAAATCCTTTAGCCCCAACCTGAAAGGCCAAAAGTGAATAGTTCGGGGCAGAGTTTCGGGAGGATCTTGTAAAAGCCTTTTTACACCGTCGTTTTTTCAATCCATTCTTCGATCAGGGGACGGCGCCCGGTTTTTCACAGAATAACCCGGGCGCGAATAGACAGTCCCTTCAAACCATTTTGGTGGCAGGCCATCTTTTCGTTAGCAATAAGCTTATTGGTTGCGATTTGCATGTTCACTTATAAAAAAGGGGGTCTCGTGTAGAAAATCGCGCATTTCATTAATTTTTCAATAATCTTTTTGTTAATCAAAGAGCTTCGTCTTAAATTTATAGGTAATAAACCTTTTTTCACTACCTTAAATTCACATTGCTATGGACAACAAGATTAATTTTTTGATTCCTGATGAAGTGATTGCAAGTACAACAACGAAACTCAACGAGATTGTCGAGGCTTTGCGTCCTTACCTGATTGCCCTGACCGCGGCTGAGCGGCAGGAATTACCCAAGATGAGCGACGGCACTTTGCCTTTTGTGCAAAAATGTTTAGGCTATTGTCAGACCAATCCTGAGTTTGCCCCGCCATTTATCGATATTGAAGGATTGTTTGGCGATATGAAGGTTTTTGAGCAACTGCTTCCCCTGTACCGCATGGTTGTACAACTCGAAAACAAGCTGAGCGACACTTCGATGCAGGCAGGTGCCGAGAGCTATCTGAATGCTCTGAGCTATTACAATTCGGTGAAATATGCCGCCAGGCTGGGAACTCCGGGCGCCAAGGCCATTGCCGAAGACCTCCGTAAAAGGTTTGTCAGGCCGGGAAAGTCAGCCGTGACGCCGGAAAATAATTAAAGGGTTTAGAGGTGTATTGCTTTAGTACGCTTTTGGGGTGGAAAATGAGGGCCGGATTGATTCCGGCCCTTTTTGCTGAATATTCCGGCCCTCTTACGCGCGGGTTATAAGCCTGGCAAAACAGCGGGAGGGGGTACTTCGCAAGTGGAGGGGGGTACTTCCGAAGTACCCCCCTCCACTTCAAACATGCAACGTTGGACTTCAAACATGCAACTTTGGACCTTAAACATGCGACGCTGGACCTCAAAGGTGCAAGCGAGGACCCCGGAGGTCCGATGCCGGACCAAAAACATGCGCGCTTCCATCTCAAACATGCGACGCCGGATCTCAAACATGCGACGTTGGACCTTAAACATGCAACGCCGGACCTTTGAACTGCAACGATGCAGGTTGGAAGTACCCCGGCGGGATTTGGAAGATATAAAAGATGATATAACCCACGATTTTATCTTTTTGAAAGATGGAATCCCTTTCCAATAAAGGCATCTTAGAAACCGAATGCCAATTAAAATATTCTTTTGAAAAATAGAATTAAATCGTTTGTTCCTTAGGTGTTTAAATGGTATGTTTGTGCGTGTAGCTCCTTGGCGATAAAGAAAATCATCAATAGTGAATAAAATGTCGGGAGGTGAAAAAGTACTATAAAGTTACCGCTATTTACTAGTTACAAGCAATGCTATGAAAGACAACCAACTTCGTAATATCGACACAGAAGATATTGAATATTTACTTGAAAAAGTAGAGACTTCATTCGACATTAAATTCGTTGGTGACGAGTTACTTCACATAACGACTTTTGGACAACTTTGCGACCACGTTGCAGATAAGATCCAACTCGTCAACTTAGTTGACTGCACTAGCCAACAAGCATTCTATAAACTACGTGAAGCAATTTCTTTGACACTTCAACTGGACAAGAAAATGGTTTCACCAGATTCTTTGCTTAAAGACCTTTTGCCAAGACAAGACAGACGTTCACGTATTAAGAATTTGGAAAAATATTTAGGTTTAAAACTGAACTTATTGAGACCGCCACGTTGGATAACTGGAACATTTGTAATTATGTCTCTTGCATCATTTTTTGGACTATTTTTCAGTTTTGGAATCGGATTCTTAGGACTTGTATTTTCAATTGGGGGACTTCGGTTCGCCAATAAAACTGGAAACGAACTCGACTTGAAAACTGTTGGACAAGTTGCTGAGAAAATGACTAGTGAAAATTATTTGAAATCAAGACGAAACTCAAATACATTTAATAAAAAGGAAGTTGAAAAAGTATTGACTGATCTATTTAGTAAAGAGCTTGGCATTGAGAAGATTATTTTAACAAGAGACGCAAAATTTATATGACAAAAAGAAGCACAGCTTGTAACTTCAGCTACCTGTCAAGCGCGGGTTAGGTGGTTTTCGGTGGGCATCTTTCCGCTCGGGCTGCTTTTCGGCTTGACAGGAAAACGCCCACAGTCCGCCCCTGCGTGTAGCTTCCTACGTTATGCACTATTTAAACGCGACAGACAGAATTGAACTTTAGACAACAAATAGCAAAATATGTGACTGGCAATGTGACAACAGATCAGCTCCCAGACATCGCAGTTCAAGGACTCGAAGAAGGGCTTGACACGCCATCACTATGTATTTTGGCAGGACTGAGTAAAAATGAAAGTCCTTTTCAAATTGAGCATTATTTCAAATTGACACTCGATGAATTAAAAATCGAGCTTCCCGACCGGAGACAGGCAGCAATAGAATATTCATTGGCGATAGTTGACGAGATTCTTAATGGGAAAAAAGATATTTTAAAAGGGATAACGGAGTTGCACTATAATGCCATTGAGAGCTTTGACTTCTTTTCCGAAAGCAATCAATATTGTTATGACTCTATCGGTTATGACACTGTTTACGGACTTTTTGACACTTTCGACGAATTAACCAATGAAGACAGACCGTGGCGAGGAGACAAATCAAACGAACAATTAATGGTTGAGACGAAAGCACAATTATTTGAGGAACTCAAAAAATGGAAAGACAAAATGGAAAACAGTGCATAACTTCAGCTACCCGTCCTTTAGGTTTACATGGATTTATTAACAAGAAGCGTGTGTTTTGAAGAAGATGATGATGTAAGGGGTTGATATTCTTTTCTTTTTGCTACTTTTTCTTTTCTTGTTGATAGTTCTTAACTTGTTAATAGAAAAAGAATGGGGTGAACTTGGCTACCCGCCTTTCTACGTTAGCAGCCAGTGTAGGCGCAACCAATTGAGACTGTTTGATATCTATTAGGAAAACCTAAATAAAATGAAAAACATAATTTTAGTATTAGCATTGCTGTTTGTAAGCATGGCGTGTAATCAAATTAAGGATTGCGAAGAAATCCAATTGACAACTCATCACTTTGACTGTGAGTTGACATGGAACTCTATTGATATTCAAAATGACTATACCATTATCAGATCAAAAGAAATCTACGACTCCAAAGTAACTGGAGACTGTCATCCAACAATTGACTTTTCTCAATACGACTTAGTTATTGGCAGACAATCTTCCGGCAACGAGAATGACACAATCAAATATGATTTGCGCAGAACCTGTCCAGACAACGAACTTATTTTGACTGTGGACATTATTCAATCATTAAGAACTCGACCAGACAATATTGTCTTCCATGCCTTAATACCAAAACTTGGTGACGAAGAGCTTTTAAAAGTTAAGATAAACGTAAAATGAAACACCAGCTGCTAACATCCGCAGCCATTGCCCAAAGACTGATTCTTTGCCGGGTTTCATCAGTATTTTAAAAAATGAATGGTGTTCCTGCTTTTCGTGAGATAGGTTCGTGGCGGCTCATGCCAAATAAAATCAGGACATTAAAGATCTTTTAGCATCTTACGGCTGGTATCCCGATTCGTTCAGGATTTTCTGGTGATCCTGGTTTTGCATCAGTTCCGGGAGTGTAACCTGCGGATTTTGTTTCATATACGAGCGGACAATCTGCCAGCCAATCCAAACTCCCGTGCGTGCCGGCGACTGTTCGGAGAAAACCGCGGTGTACGGCCCGTCGTCGATAAACCGTTTGATGTTCATCCGGTCGGTGGTGAAAAGTTCTTTGTGCTCGGCCAGGTAAGTCCACATCTTGCTTTCGCTTTTCATGCAAAAGTCCAGTTGCCGTTTGGTGAACCCTATCTTCAGCGTGTCGTTCATCTTCGGGAACATGGCATCCATAAAATACATGATTTTCCCATGCTGAATCATGTTGCTCATCAGCGTATTCACGTTGTCCGATTTGGGCCATTCCGACAGGGCCCAGGCATACATTACTTCAGGAGCCATTCGCTCCGGTATCATATTTTTTTGTTTGTAGGCCGGTAGCCCGAGTTGGTCGTAGAAAGGGCTTTTTACGCCTATGTACTTTTCGAGGCTCACGCCAATCAGGCTATCAGCAATTACAACCGACTGGTTAAATCCGGAGATGCAGGTATAAATCCGGGGCACCAATTTCTCCGGAAAGTAATACCGGTAATGCTGAAAAGCTTTGGTGAGTTCTTTCCTGAATACAACAGTATCTACTTTTTCGTAAACCACTTTGGCAACACTCCTGATGATGGTGTCGCCTGTAAAAGATTTTAATTCGGTGTAAAATTCAGGCTGATCAGTTCCGCCGATTCCGATCATCCGGTAAGTGAAAATATCGAAGAAATCGCCGTATTTTTTCTTCAGTTCAGGCACTCCGGTCTCCAGTTGTTCCGGGTTCAGCTTCAGTAAGTCAACATCCAGGTGTTTAATTTGTAACTCAGCTTTCACATCCGAAACATCAACCTTCAGCGGGTTGGGTTTGCACGAAACCAACACAATAGCTGCCAGCAAAAAAAGTAATTTTGTTCTCATATCCTCCATTCTTGAAAACTGTACGCAATAATCTTCGGTTTATTGTCGGGTTCAGGTTAAAAATGATTTCACTTTCCAGACAAAACTAAGTCATTCTTACGTTATATCTCACAATCGAGTCCGGCGTTTATTCAGAATTAACTTTAGAAATTTTTACTTTTACACCGGGCAAAATAACAAATAAACGATATGAGACGATTTATTTATACCGCCTTGCTGGCAACGATCGCCGTTTCGGTTTTTGGCCAGAAACATTTCAGACTTTCATTCACTGCCAGTCCGTCGGTTAACTGGATGAATACGTCCAGCAGTGAAGCCGATCGCGAAAAGTCGATTCTCGGGTACGAGTTCGGGCTGAACAGCGATTTCTATTTGTCGCCCGACGAACGTTATGGCCTGTCTACCGGCTTGCTTATTTCGAACATTGGCGGACAAATTGCTTACGCGGCTCCTAATAATTTCAGCTTTTCGGGAGCAACAATGCCCGCGCATTCCAACATCAAATACCGGTTGCGCTATGTCGAGATTCCGGTGATGGTAAAGCTCA
>JAEWME010000105.1 GCA_023393265.1 Bacteroidota bacterium
GCCGAAAGTGAACAGGGATGGAAGTTGCTTTTCGATGGGAAAACTACATGGAATTGGGTTGGTGCAGGCATGGAATCCTTTCCGGCAGAAGGCTGGAAAATTGTGGATGGCGTACTGGAATCGGTTCCAGATGTGGCTGATCACCCAGTGAAAGGAGTCGATCTTATTACGAAGGAAAAATACACGGCATTCGATCTTCAGTTCGAGTTTAATTTTGCACAGGGCGCGAACAGCGGAGTGAAATACGGAGTAGGAAACGGAGGCCCGGGCATAGGCTTGGAATATCAGATAGTGGACGATAAAAGACATCCGGATGCGAAGGAAGGTGTTGTTGGCAACAGGACTTTGGCATCACTTTATGATCTGATTCCGGCAGAAAAACAGGAGCGTTTTACCAAACCTGCAGGTGAATGGAACATTGGCCGGATAGTGGTCTATCCCGACAATAAGGTAGAGCACTGGTTAAATGGTATCAAGGTTGTTGAGTATGTTCGCGGGTCGGCTATTTACCGGGCTTTGGTTGCGCGGAGCAAGTACGCAGGGTTCAACGATTTTGGAATGGTAAAAGAGTCACCCGTTTTGCTGCAATATCATCATGATCAGGTAAAATTCAGGAATATAAAAATTAAGGAACTACACCAATAAATGATTCAGATGAATTTTGTAATGTGTTGAATCATTTTTGTTTATAAGAATATAAAAGATTTAAACAAAAAAAAGAAATGAAATCTAATCGACGCAACTTTTTAAAACTATCCGGTGTTGGAATTGCAGCGATGGCTATTCCGTCTGCTGTAAGTGCCGCACAGTCGGTTGCTCCGAAAGCTCCGGCTTTCCCTGTAAGGTTAGGATTGGCTTCCTACACACTCCGGAAACTGAGTCTTGATGATGCGCTGACCGTTTGCCAAAGGCTCGACCTGAAGCATATTTCGCTGAAAGATTTTCACCTTAAACTCAATGCTACCGACCAGGAAATTGCAGATGTGGTGAGAAAATGTAAGGATGCCGGTATTGATCTGGGTTCGGGCGGCGTGATTTATATGAAAACCGAAGCCGATGTTGACAGTGCTTTTGAATACGCGAAAAAAGCAGGAATGAACATGATCATTGGCGTTCCACAGCATGAATTGTTGCCTTACGTGGAAAAGAAAGTAAAAGAATATAACATTCGCGTAGCCATTCACAATCATGGCCCTGGCGATCTGGTTTATCCCAGTTGCGAGAGCGCATATGTGTTGATAAAAGACATGGATAAAAGAATGGGACTTTGTCTCGACATCGGACATACACAGCGCATTGGCCGTATCCCGTCGGATGATTTGAAGAACTATTTCGACCGTGTGTTCGAGATTCACATGAAAGATGTCACAAGTTCTGATAAGGAAGGAAAAGCCATCGAAATTGGCAGAGGCGTGATCGACATTCCCGGATTCATGAAAACAGTCGTGAAAATGAAATTTCAGGGCATCGTTTCATTTGAATACGAAAAGGATGACAAAGATCCGGTTCCTGGCCTTGCTGAATCAATGGGCTATGTGAAAGGTGTTTTGGCAGTTATATATTGAATTATGAATAACTAAATCAATAAAGTCATGAGTACAAATCGCAGAGAATTTATTCGCAATATGGCGGTTGGTGCTGCCGGTATCACCATTGGTGGTGCGGCCACCGGATTCAGTGCAAAGAGCTATTCGCGTATCATTGGCGCAAACGACAGGCTAAATGTGGCCTTAATGGGCTGTGGCCGTCGGGTGAGTGCCTATTATACTGCAGTGAAAGATAAAAACAACAATGTAGATGTGGCATACATTTGCGATGTGATGAAAAAACAGCGCGAAAAAGTTGGTGCCGATCTGAACGGAAAAGTTTCAGGTGCGGCTAAGCTTGTAAACGATATTCACGAGGTGTGGAACGATAAACACGTTGATGTAATTTTTAATGCTGCTCCCGACCATTGGCATGCTCCGGGAACCTGGATGGCCATGCAGGCTGGAAAGCATGTTTATATTGAAAAACCATGTAGTCACAATCCGCGCGAAGGTGAATTGCTTGTCGAATTTACAAAGAAGTATGGCAAAGTCGTACAGATGGGAAACCAGCAGCGTTCGGCCAAAGAATCAATAGACATCATTGGCGAAATTCATAGAGGAGCCATAGGTGAAGTTTATAAAGCAGTTGCTTTCTACTCGAACAACAGGGGCGAAGTTCCGGCGGCTAAAAAAGCTCCGATTCCTGAAGGTCTCGACTGGGAATTGTGGCAGGGGCCAGCACCTCATAAAGAATATGAAGACAACACCTGGGATTACAACTGGCACTGGTATGGCTGGAATTGGGGAACTGCCGAAGCCGGAAACAATGCCACCCACGAACTGGACGTAGCCCGGTGGGCACTTCAGGTGAAATATCCCGAGTTTGTGACCGTGGAAGCCGCCAAACGCCATTTTATGAATGATGGATGGACCATGTACGATACCATGGATGCCCGCTTCCGGTTTGCCGGAAACAAGATCATCGAATGGGATGGAAAAAGCCGGACCGGATATCAGACTTATGGATCCGATCGAGGTACAATTATCTACGGAAGCGAAGGAACAGTTTTCGTGAACCGAAACGGGTATACCCTGTACGACAGGATGGGCAAAAAAGTCAGGGACAGTAAGTCGGCCGGAAATGAAGCCGGAAATGCACTTGGCGGCGGCGGCGACATGACCGATACACACATTTTAAATTTCTTCAATGTTATCAGGGGAAAAGAGAATAAATTAAATTCTCCGATTGAAGAAGGTGCTGTAAGTCAGATGCTTGTGCATTATGCCAACATAGCTTATCGAATAAATAAACCTTTCAGCGTTAATACGGCCGACGGAAAAATTAACGATCCGGAGGCTATGAAACTTTGGTCCCGCGAATACGAAAAAGGCTGGGAACCTAAGATTTAAATCCTAACCAAAATGTAAAACTCTCTGATGTTTGTTCAGAGAGTTTTTTTTTGTTTTAACTTCTGGTTTTCAGGATACTTTTGCGGGCAATTACAATCGCATATGAAATAAAAATGATTTTGTTGCCTGAATATCAGCATCGCTGACTATTTTTGCACTTTCTCGGTAAAAAACCACTCGAATGTATAAACTAATAACCTCTGTAACCTTTCTCTTCTTTGCACTTGCTTTGCAGGCTCAAATCAATATGATTGTTAAGCCGGATGGCTTTCTTTTTATGGACGGAAAAGACAGCATTTGCTTCTACCAGAAAACTGTCAAAAGTAAAGACGATGCATTCAGCCGCTGCAATTATATTCACCCGCTATATAGCCTTTCAGGAAGCAGGATGACAGAAGACTTTCCTGCCGACCACCTGCATCAGCGCGGTGTTTTTTGGGCATGGCACCAAATTTTAATAGACGGTAAGCAGGTATCGGATGGCTGGGAATTAAAGAATTTTAAACAGCAGATCGCCGACATCGAATTCAGGAAAATGAATGAGACCGGCATTTTTAATGCAACTGTTGAGTGGTTGTCTCCTGAATGGAAAAGCGGCGAAAAGGCTTATCTGAAAGAAGAAACGCAGGTTATGTTTTATCCGAAAACAGGTAACTATCGTCGAATCGATTTTAACATCAAATTAAAGGCATTGACTGACCGTTTGGCGATTGGTGGTTCGGACGACGAAAAAGGTTATGGCGGTTTTTCCGTACGAATGGTGCAACCCGATGATTTAACTTTCAACAGCGGAAATGATTTGGTTGAACCTCAGAATACAGCAGTTAGTGCCCACAATTTTATGAATATTTCCGGCTCATTTGATAAAAAGGGTCAAAGCGGAATTGTAATCTGGAGTTCACTTCAAGATCCTGCGCCCAATACAGAATGGATACTACGCAAAAAAGGCAGCATGCAAAATGCAGTTTATCCAGGCCGAAAACCTGTTCCAATTCCTTTTGACGAACCGCTTATTTTAAAATATTCACTGATTGTTTATGACGGAGAACTGACCAAACGGCAGATTCAGAAAGTCATGAGGTGATTCTATCCTGAAGAAAATCATTCAGATTTTCCTGAATAATTAAGTTTTGATAAATTTAATTCGGACTCTTTTGTCTGCTATTATCAAAAATATCTATGGCTGTTACTTTTTTTTTATCTGGAAAAGCAGAACATATCGGGAAACCCTTTGTTCTGTACGCTTAAAACAGCAAAGTTTTGAAAGGAAAAAATTTTCGGATCAAATTAGCTTTTGTAATTGCAGGTGCAATTGGTGGATTTCTTTACTGGAAGTTTGTCGGATGCACCAGCGGTACTTGCCCCATCAGATCGGTTTGGTACTTCTCCACGTTATGGGGCGCGGCTTTTGGCTATTTGGTCGGCGATTTGTCTGAAGGTTTTTTATTTAAGCGAAAAGCAGAAAATGAGTAGGAGGTTTTACCAGATTATCAATTCTTCGAAGCCTGTATTGGTCGATTTTTACGCCGACTGGTGTGTGCCTTGCCGCATGATGCCGCCAATTCTGAAAGAAGTCAAAGATTTGTACAAGCAAAATATTCGCATCCTGAAAGTGAATGTTGATCATCATCCCGAGATTGCCAATGTTTTCAATGTGAATAACATTCCGGCTGTCATCGTTTTCCAGAATGGCAAAATGCAATGGCATGGATTGGGTGTTCAACAGGTGAATGATATTTCTTTTGCCATCAGGGAGTTGTTATGATTTTGGTTTACCGGATATGAAAAACTTTGCATTGATTCTCATACTGATTGTCAAAACCACTACTTTAATGTCAGCTACGCAATTAAAAGTTGGAGACCGACTTCCGCATTTTGTCATGAACGATGAAAAACATCAACCGGTTGATATTTCCAAATTAACCGGAAAATTTCTGATATTATATTTTTATCCGAAAGACGATACGCCCGGGTGTACCAAAGAAGCATGTACGTTTCGTGATTCATAAGTCAACTCGTTGATGCCGGTGCCGAGGTTTACGGTATAAGCAGCGACTCTCCCGATTCTCATGCCCGGTTCAGGGAAAAGCATCGGCTTCCTTTCTCATTATTGGCTGATACAAATGGCGAATTCAGAAAACTATTGAACGTGCCCACCGACTTTTTTGGCCTTCTTCCCGGAAGAGTCACTTATGTCTTTAATCCTGAAGGAATTTTGGTTCATGTTTTTGATTCGCAATTTTCGCCGGGGAAACATGTAGCCGAAGCGTTGAAAATCATAAATTCAACAATAAAGTAAAGCTGGTAACTGATTAGGTAGTGCCATAAAAGGATACATGGCAAGATTTAAAATGGGTAACATAAACTCTAGTCGTAAAGGCTACGGGTTCGTCTGGTAAAATGTTTATAGCATCATTGGTGATTTACTTTCAGGGAAAAGACCCTAATGCCGGAAAAGTTGCTTCAATTCACGGGGAAAATTAAGCTGGAAACATTGACTACTGAGGACAGGGAATCGGATACAGCAGTGACACAGATACGAATGGCGAATCACCCGGGAACAGATTAAATATACCATAGATGTGATCAGAAAAAGTATTCTTTGTAGTGTCAAAGAGGTTGCAACGAGTGCTGATAAAGCATTTCACATTGAGGTGAACGGAGTAAATTTTTCGGGAGCAGTTTGTGTTGTCAATACGGAAAAAAATGGACAACTGTAACTACACCTTTAAAAGCTGTTACCATGGGGAAAAAGAAATTGAAATTTGTTTTCGATAATGGCGGGATGAACCTGAATTATTTCACCATTACCGATTACAATGTTTCGGTTCAGGAAATGGGCACTGAGAATTCGGCTGTTATTTATCCCAATCTAACATCCTGCGAAGTTACAATCAGCCTGGCTGAACCACTGAAAGATGAGTCCGAACTGAGTATAATCAATATGCCAGTTTGAGCAAAGGTATTTATTTCCTGAAAGTTGGTCGCAACGGAAGGGAAATCCAAAAAATTGTTGTCCAATAGATACAATCGAAAAGAACAGTTAAAGAATCGCTCCGGAATTTTTCGGGGCGATTTTTTTATTGGCTATTTGCGAAAAAGTGAAAGGGCATCTGAAAACTCACCATAAAGTCATCCTGAACTTGTTTCAGGATCTTCTCATCCGGGATCCCGAAATTAATTCGGGATGACCAAATTAATGTGGACTTTGGGTCTTCAGATGCCCTCTTTTTCTAAAGCGTATTGTTTATATCAGAGGGAATATCTTGTTGTCAGCCAGATATTCCATGATCGTTTTAGTGTTGTTAGCCCTGTTTTCAGGATGTAATACAATTGCCGGATTTTGCGGCGCAATATATTCCAGATCAGCACCCGGTAGATTTTCAATCAACCCCTGATCAAACTTTTCATACAATTCAGGCTTGTTTTTCCGGCAAAATTCCAGCGATGCGTCCATGTGAATCAGCTTGAAACGGTTTTCACCAATAATCTGAACCACTTGCTTCCTGATATTTTCATCGGGAGAAATGAATGAGCAGATGGTAATAATTCCCTGGTCGTTCAGCAGTTTGCTGATGTGGGCCACGCGACGCAGGTGTTCGGCGCGGTCGGCGGGCGAGTAGTCCAGCTCATTCGACAAACCGGAACGAATCGAACTTCCATCAAGCAAAACGACAGTTGCTCCGGCTTCAAAAAGTTCTTTTTCGAGCGTGAAAGCCAGTTCGTTTTTGCCTGAACCATGCAGTCCGGAAATCCAGATCGTAGTGCCTTTTTGGTTGTATCGTTTTTCACGCTGCGTATCGGTTATCAGGCATTCGCCACGGTGAATCCGCTCTTTGGTGGCTTCCAGTGTCTTTTCATCTACGATTTTGGAAGGCAAATCCTGGGCACTCAGTTTGTCGATGATCATCCCAACAGCCACGGTATTGTTTGTTATCGGGTCGATCAGCACAAACGAACCGGTGCTGTGATTTTTCTTGTATGGATCGAAGAATAGCGCCTTACTGGCGGTCAGTACTACGCGGCCGATTTCGTTTAGCTCGAAATGGTCGATTGCCGATTTTTGAAGCGTATTCACGTCAACTTTATACTGAATTTTATCCAGTTTGATGCGCGTGGTGTTGTTGGCATGTTTGATAAAGAGCTGCATTTGCGGGTCCATCGGTTTTTCGTCCATCCAAACCAGCATGGCTTCGAAATGCCTTTCCACACGCGGCAAATTATCCGGATAAACAATCATGTCGCCGCGCGAAATGTCGATTTCATCTTCGAGCGTAATCGTGACCGATTGCGGCGGAAAAGCTTCGTCAAGGTTTCCGTCGTAGGTGATGATTTCCTTAATCTTCGATTTTTTACGCGAAGGCAAAACCATGATTTCTTCGCCTTTCCGGATAATTCCTGAAGCCACTTTGGCCGAGAATCCGCGAAAATCAAGGTCAGGACGCAACACATACTGAACCGGGAAACGCATGTCGTCGAAATTGCGGTCGCTGCTGATGTGCACCGATTCGAGGAATTCGAGCATGCTTTTGCCGTGATACCAGGGCATTTGGGTCGTCGGTTCCACCACGTTTTCGCCTTTCAGCGCCGAAAGCGGAATGAAGTTCACATCCGGAATGTCGAGTTGGGTGACAAAAGCCTTGTAGTCGGCGCAGATGTCGTCGAATATCTTCTGTTCGTAGTCAACCAGGTCCATTTTGTTGACAGCCAAAACCACGTGTTTGATGCCCAGCAGCGAAACCAAAAAGGTGTGCCGGCGGGTTTGTGTGATGACGCCTTTGGTTGCATCGATCAGGATAATGGCCAGGTTAGCCGTTGACGCGCCGGTCACCATGTTTCGGGTGTACTGTGTATGTCCGGGCGTGTCGGCAATGATGAACTTGCGTTTGTTGGTCGAAAAATACCTGTATGCCACGTCGATGGTGATGCCTTGCTCTCGTTCGGCTTTAAGTCCGTCGAGCAGCAGGGCGTAGTCAATTTCTTCGCCGGCGTGACCAATTCGTTTGCTGTCGCGCTCGAGTGCCGAAAGCTGGTCCTCGTAGATTTTCTTGCTGTCGAACAGCAACCGGCCAATCAAGGTCGATTTTCCGTCGTCAACCGAACCGGCGGTTAGCAGGCGCAGCAGGTCTTTTTTTTCGTCCTGATCGAGGTATGCGTTGATATCGATTGTTGGTGTTGTCATATTAAAATGTTGTCGTTGTTGTAATAGTTGTCGTTGTTATCAGGTTTTCCAGTTGGTTTCGACGTATGTTATAAAGTTTGAAATTTTTATGCCGAGTTTATTTAAGTCTTCCGTTATTTCATTCCAACCGGATTCCGGATAAATTGCATTCAGAAATTCAGCCTGCGACGTTGATTCCAGCAAAGAAGCATGGCTGTAAACTAAAAATTTTATAAAATCAGCCTTATATTTTCGTCTGCCATAACCTTCAACAATGTTGTCTTTTATGGATTGGCTCGAACGCCTGATTTGGCTGCCTGTTTCAAATTTGTCGGGATTGGGAAGTTTAATCGTCATAAAATATATCCTAACGGCCAGATCAAAAGCCTGTGTATATATTTCAAGGTCTTGATAACTTTTCATTTCTATCAGTTTTGGTATTGGTTTTCAACAATGACAACAAAACGAACGATGACAACAATTATAACCTTTTCTTCCCCGGCAAATTTCTAAAAATACCCTTCCCGTTTTTTCTGTTCCATCGAGCCATCCTGATCGAAGTCGATAACACGTGTTGTGCGTTCCGACAC
>JAEWME010000208.1 GCA_023393265.1 Bacteroidota bacterium
CTGTTGATTCATGTCTTTTTTTGCGGCGACTAACAAACTTTCCAGAAAAAAAATGCTTTCGGATAGGTACGTTTTTGATGCAGGTTGATATTACCAGTAAAACATATGTCGTGTGGAAATAAAAAGAAAGCTCATTGATCGAATCTACAATCAGAAATTCAGTTTTGGAGATCAGGAAGAATTTTTAGCTTACCTCGAAAATAGTGATACAAACGGGGAAGTCCGGAATCATTTGGAACAGCAATGGAACCAATTTAATCAGGAGAGTGAAGATCAGCCAGATTTGGATCACATTTTCTACAAACTTTATTACGAAAGCAACAAAAATCGTGATTCGAAAAAAAGGAGACTTTTTGTTTCCGTTGCCCGTGTTGCTGCCGTTTTGGTCGCTGGGTTAATCATTGCCGGAAGCATCTATTTTTCTTTCGGCCCGCGACATTTGGTAAGCGAACAGCCGGTTGAATTTATTTCTCACACAGGTTTTCGTAACCAGTTTAAATTGTCCGACGGAACTACCGGATGGCTGGGTTACGGCTCACAGTTGAAATTTCACTTTGACCGCGATCATAAGCGAATTGTCGACCTCGACGGGCTCGCTTATTTTGATGTTGCTCACCGTGCCGACGAACCTTTCGTCGTTAACACACCCGCAAAGCTCAACATCGAAGTACTTGGTACCCGGTTCAACGTTTCGGCATATTCCGGAGACCAATCGTGCGAGGTGGTTCTGGAACAGGGAAAGGTCAAGCTAAGTGTGGATGATCAAAAAAAGCTGGAGATGCAACCCAATGAGCGGGTAATGTATCATGTTTCAGGTAATACTTTAGAAAAGGCCGATGTAAACGTTGCCGATTATACGGCATGGAAGGATGGAAAACTGATTCTCCAGGATGTGACACTCGCAGAGATTTGCCGAAAATTCTCTCAGTTTTATAATGTCGACTTCGAAATAATGTCGAGAACCGAAAATACGCAAAAAGTAAGGTTAGTGCTCGAAAATGAATCGCTCGACGATGCCCTCAAATTGCTAACCATGATATTGCCTGTCACGTTTCAGGAAACCGACAGAAAAATGCAGAACAACGATAGTTATTCCAGAAAAAAAATAATCATTAAAAACAAATAGCCTATGAGATAGTCCCCCGCCAGTTACGAAACGAGAAGCGGGAGCGCACCACGAATGCACTCCCGCAAATCAGTAAAGTTTATTGGAATTTTTAACATTACTAATTTTCAAATTTATGAAAAAAAATTACACTGATGCAGTATGGCACTCCCATGCTCTTTTAAAAACGCTTCTGTTTATGAAACTAGTTCTATTTCTATTACTGTTTTGTATCATTCAGTCGTTTGCACTGGAAACCAAATCACAAAACGTAGGCATTTCTATTTCGGCCCGGGAGATGAAACTGGAGGATATTTTTGAAAAGATCGAATCTGTTTCTAAATACCGGTTTGCATACAATAAGTCGGAAATTGATGTCGATAAAACCTACTCGGTAAATTTCGACAACATCGAAATAGGGGAGTTGTTAAACCAACTTTTCCAAAATGAAAATATTCATTACACCATTCTCGACCGCCAGGTGGTACTGTCGTTGAATAAAAATCAGCAAGGTGCAGAACAGCCTGAGAAACCGGTCTCCGGAAAAATCACTGATGCTTCCGGCATCCCGTTACCCGGTGTTACAGTGGTAATTAAAGGAACCACGCATGGAACAGTAACCGACGAAGACGGAAAATTCTCGCTTAAAAGTGTTCCTGAAAATGCCACGCTGGTTTTTTCATTCGTGGGCATGAAAACCCAGGAAATTCAGGCGGCCGACAAATCAACTTTCAATGTGGTTATGAAAGCTGATGCGATTGGCATTGAGGAAGTGGTGGCCATTGGTTATGGAACCATGACTAAAAAGGAACTTACAGCGTCGGTCAGTTCTATTCAAAGTGGTGATCTGGTCGACAGGACAACTGCTTTCAATATCATGGAAAGTATGGCAGGTAAAGTGGCCGGCGTTCGCAATGTCTCTTTCTCCGGAAAACCGGGTGGCGCTTCTTCGCTCCGGATCAGGGGGATGGGATCCATCAATGCCAATAGCGATCCGATTTATGTGCTCGATGGAGTGGTTGGTGTTGATCCACAGATTATTAATTCTGAAAATATCGAATCGATCGATATTTTGAAAGATGCTGCTGCAACTGCTATGTACGGTGCAAAAGGATCGAATGGGGTGGTTATTATTACGACCAAAAGCGGTAAAAAAGGCACCGGCTCCATTAATTACAGCGGAAAGCTGGGTGTTGGTTTCATGAATCGTAAAATCGATGTTTTGAATGCCGACGAGTTTATGGAAGTGCAGAAAAAGGCTTATGCTTACAGCGGAAAGGTGATGCCTCATTTGACTACACCTATGGAGAATCTTTTCTATTATTCGAAAGATGCTGCTGGTAACTACCTGCACGACGAAAACGGCAACCTGATTGCATCGCCCAAATATGATACCGATTGGCAGGACGAGATCACCCAAAAGGCCATCACAAACGATCACACCTTGTCTTTTTCCTCCGGAACCGAAAAAACTTCCGTTTATTCCAGTATCGCGTACCAGGATTTTCAGGGTTTGGTAAAATATACTTATTCCAAAAGGTTTTCAGGAACCATGAACCTGAAAAGCGACATTAACAAATGGTTTAGCGTTCAGGCTGTAATTACAACAGGATCGAGCAAAAGCAACGATATGGAAGGTGGTTTTGGTCAGGGCCCGATTCGTAACATGCTGGAAATGCCTCCAATTATTCCGGTAAAATACGAGGATGGAACCTGGGGTCGCAAAAGCGATTATCCGCTGGCCGAAACAGCCGAAAATCCGATTCGTTTGCTTCAGGATCAGAAGAAGATTTCGGACAATAACTTTACGGTTTTCAACCTCATCACAACCATCAAATTCAGCGACAAACTTCAGTTTACAGCTAAAGGCGACATGCAAACTGCCAACAAGCGAAACATCAACTATGCGAAAGCAGGTTTGCTCGATGTTAGCGAAACCAATAATGGCTATGCCGATATTTACAACGAAATTGGCCGCAACTGGTCGAACGAAGATTATTTTACTTATACCAACAGTTTCTTCGGCGGAAAACTTCAATCCAACTTTGTTTTGGGTGCCAGTTGGTACTATTACCGCATGGAAAACTCGTCGAGCGGTTCGGAGAATTATTTCGACGATTACTTCGATTATTACAACCTTGGCGCTGGTACAACTTACCATAAGCCAGCTTCAGGCATGACACAAAATACAATGAACTCATTCTATTTCAGGATGAATCACAACTGGAAAGACAAGTATTTGTTTGGTCTGACATTCAGAGCTGACGGTGCGTCGAATTTTGGGGCCAACAATAAATATGGCTATTTTCCTTCGGCATCGGCGGCCTGGCGAATCTCTGAAGAAGAATTTTTCGACCGTGCCAGAAATGTGGTCAGCAACCTGAAACTGAGAGCCAGTTATGGTGCAGTTGGTAATGCTTCAATTCCAAATTATCGTACCATTTCTTCATATGCCAACAACTCTACAATATTCAACAAGACTTTGCAGCCTTATGTATTGCTCGACAACCTTGGTAATGAAGACCTGAAATGGGAATCATCGACTCAGGTAAACATTGGCGTTGATATGGGCTTTTTTAACAACAGGATTGAATTGCTGATGGATTATTACAATAAAGCCACGAAGGACCTGCTGTTCTCGAAACAGGTGCCATACACCACCGGATATTCAAATACATGGACGAACCTGGGCGAAATTGTGAACAAAGGTTTTGAACTGACCCTTTCGTCGAAAAATATCGTAAGCCGGAATTTCAACTGGACCACCGACATTGTTTTCTCTACTAATAAATTGCTCGTGAAAGATATTGGCGGAGAGACGATTGATACCGGCAATGGAACCATTGCCAGGGAAGGAGAGCAGTGGGCCTCCTATTTCATGTTTAAGCGAATTGGAACCTGGGGCCTCGACGAAGTTGCAGAAGCTGCTGTTTACGGCAAAAAGCCTGGTGACCTGAAATATGAAGATGTGAATAAAGACGGCGTCATTGATGATGCTGACCGTCAGATACAAGGAAATGGCTTGCCTAAAGGTGATTTAAATCTCGTCAATACCTTTAAATACAAGGGTTTCTCTTTGATGGTCGACCTGAACTACAATTACGGTTCGAAAATTCTTGGTATCACTTCTACCATGCTGGAGAACAGACAGATTTACGGAAATAACCGCACTTCGGTATTGGATGCCTGGACGCCTGAAAACCAGAATTCGATGATTGCAGCGATCCGTCTTCCTTCGGATGTAAACTTTGGTGAGAATGAGAAAGACAGCCGGATGCTATACAATGGCGATTTCCTCCGGATCAGGAACATTACATTTTCATACAACTTCGATAAAAAGATGCTGAGCAAACTCAAATTTGTTCAGAACCTGAATGTGGGTGTTAATGTCGAAAACCTGCATGTGTTCACCAGTTTCCCCGGATATGATCCTGAATTGGGCGCCTTCTCAACCGATACAGGTCAGGGTATCGAATTTTACTCCTACCCAAGGCCAACCACAGTTTCAGCAAGTATAAATGTCACATTCTAAATGTAAAGCGAACTATGAAAAGATATATTTCAAATATAAGTTGGGTGGTTATTTTATCGGCTTTAATTACTTCATGTAATTCTTTCCTGGATGAAGAGCCCAAAACATTCTTATCTCCTGATTTTTATTTCGAATCGGAGGCGCAAATTAATGCCGCTGTTAACGGCATCTATACCTTTCTCGACGATCGCTTTAACAGCGATATTGGTCCCGGCACCCAGAATTACCTTTTTATGGAATATTTGCACGGATATGGCGACCGTCCATATTCATCGAGCAATACTTTTCTTAATCAGGCCATTAACCTAAATATCAAAGAAGATAATTCTTATGTGGAACATATCTGGGAAACCAGTTATAAGGCCATCGAAAACTGCAACAGCGTGATCGTAAACCTGAAAAATGTCACTCCTGATATTATTCGCGACGACGCAAAGAATATCCGCTGGGGTGAAGCTTATTTTCTGCGGGCCTACAGCTATTTCGATCTGGTCCGCTTGTTTGGCGATGTGCCGCTCAAATTGACACCCACCCAAAGCCTGGCTGAAACGCAGATTGCTTTATCGCCAGTTGCCGATGTTTATGCCCGAATTGAAAAAGACCTTGTTTCAGCCGATTCGCTCATGACCAACGGATCGTGGAACAGTGTTGAGGGACGTGTTTCCAAGGGCGCTGTAAAAGCTTTGCTTGTGAAAGTCTATCTCACAATGGCTGGTAGTCCGTTGCAGAAAGGCAACGCCTATTATCAGAAAGCATACGACATGGCCAAATCGATCGTTGCCAGCGGAAAGTTTTATCTCTTTACCGATTATGCAGCGATGCGCGATGCTGCAAACGAAAATTCAGGTGAATATATCCTGATGATCCAGCGTGAAAAGCAATATGCCGGATCGCCTGTTCATTTCAACTTGTTGCCTTATCCCGAACCTGAACCGCCGATTTCAGCAGCAGGCTCGAATGGCGGCGCACTGGCACCTTCACTGGCTTTTTACAATTCGTATACGGCAGGCGACAAACGTGTGGAAGAAAAAGGTTTTTACTATACCAAACACGAAACGCTCGACGATCCGAATGTGGTGGTAGAATTCAGCCGCCCGTACATCTATAAATTCTGGGACGATGCCGCTGCCGAATCAGGTATGTCGGGCAAAAACTACCCTTTGCTGACTTATTCAGATGTGCTGCTGGAACTGGCTGAGGCAAAAGCACAACTCGATGGCGGATCGACAAATGATGCCGATGCCATCAACGCTTATTACCAGGTAAGAAGCAGGGCGCTTCCTGACGAAGTTAAGCCAACAATACTGATGACCGACGATGTGTTGAAAGAACGTTTCTGGGAAGTCTGTTTCGAAGGACAAACCTGGTACGACATGATCAGGACCAGAAAAGCTTTCAATGTCACAACCAGAAACATGGTGAGCATTGTCGGCTACAATGCCCCGTCTCATCCGGAAGGACATCCGTTTGAGGAAGAAGATTTGCTGTTCCCTTATCCGTTGAGAGAAAAGCGGCTCAATCCCAACCTGGTGCGAAATTAGCAGTATCCGATCTGGCGGTTGCGTCGGCAAAAATATCCGGCGTGTTTTTGATAACTAAACGATTTTTAATGAAAATACAAACGAAACCAATGATTCTCCTGTGCTTGATCGTTTCAATGTTTATATCGTGCAGCGACGACGGTGGCACGGGTGTCAGACCCAATCCTTTCGAAAATAATGGTTCAGGGAATGTATTCCTGAAGCTTGACTATTCGTCGAATGCAGATTCAGTTTTTCTGAACTGGAACCTGATGTCTGATACCGTTACTTTCGATCATTTTGAGGTTACCGACGACAAAAGCGGACAAAAACTGAACATTGCTAAAGATGAAGATCATTGTGTTCTGACCCATATTCCATACAATGAACCTGTTGCAATTTCTGTATCTCTTGTCAGGAATGAAAAAGCATTTGGTGCAGTAAAAACGAGTATCACAATTGATGGACTTGACAGGACTTTTGCAGGTACTTTAATTCCTGACAGGGGCAGTGTAACCGGTGGTGATGGAACTTATTCCATTCCGTTGCCCAACGGCCGTTCAATCTTCCTGATGGGTGACTCTTACATCGGCCCTGTAACAAACGGTGCGCGCTCGATGCAGGATAACATGTTCAGGAATACTTACATTCTGTACGATAATGGTAAAGTGAGTGCGGTTTACGGTGCCAATGGCGAGAAATCGTCGGCAGCCGTTCCTCCTGGCGTCACCGATGAAGGACAGAAATGGTACTGGCCCGGGCATGGTTTTGTCAGCGGAAATAAACTGTATGTTTTTCAGACTTTGATGTATCAGGGTTCGGCCGGAATGTGGGGATTTGCTTACGAAACAACCGATATTCTTGAGTATGATCTGCCTGAACTAAAGCTTGTAAAAACTGCCAGGATTCCGTTCAGAGGTTCTGTCGATGTCCATTATGGAATGGCAGCGATGAATGAAGGCGACTACATATACATTTATGCGCAGGTTGACGTAGACAATGGTCTTGACCCTATTGCTGATGCGCTTGTGGCCCGAACTACCATCGGCGATCTTTACACCAAATGGGAATATTTCGATGGTTCGGGCTGGAGTTCCAATTCGTCGGATGCTGTTAAAATGCAGGGATTGTCTAGTGTGGCCATTTCGTCGCAGTTTAATGTGTTCCGGTTAAATGGTAAATATGTCCTTCTTACACAGGAAAAGCAGTTCAATTCGGGCCAAATTTATTCGTTTGTTGCCGATAATCCCTGGGGACCCTGGTACAACAAAAAACTGCTGTACCTGACTTCGGAACAAAAGCTTCCAAATTTGCTGACTTACAATGCAATGGCTCATCCGCAATTTCAGAAAGACGGAATGATCCTGATTAGTTATAATGTTAATACGCTGGATTTTGAACAACAGCACAGCGATGTGTCTACTTACAGGCCGCGTTTCTTCTGGGTTGATATAAATACAATCCTGAATAAATAAGGTCGTTTGTAAATTTTCTATTGGTTAACTTAAATAAAAACAATGAGTTATGAAGAATAAAATAGCAATATTGATATTGATGATGGTTGTGTCGCTAGTCGGCTGCGAAGACGATCTGTCGAACAAAATGACCAACGACTATCCGCAAAACAAGGAAATTACCTATAAACTGAGGCAAGTGCTGCAATACGACCCGATGAATATTAATGGCATCGATGTGTCGCAGAAACTTGAATTTTTTAGCACCGTGAGGTTCACGCTGTATTACACCGACGGAAAAATTACGCGGTTGACCTACTCGAACGGAAACGTTCCGTTCTCTCCGTTTCAATTCGAGGCCGAATCGGACCTGGATGTGAATTGTGTGCTCGATTACGACGTTTATCCAAACGAACTACGCATTCTCGATACTGATAAAGTGATTGCATATTACCAAAACGGGGAATTCATAATGCCGTTTCAGTTAGATTGCAGTTCGGTAAATTATAAATATACGTTCGTGAACGTTGAGTAGTGTAAGCTTCTGTTAATGTTAAACTTAAATATCCGAAAAAATGAAATTTCTGAAAAAATATAAAGTAGTAATTTTAATTCTCATGCTGCCTGCTATTTTGATGATGTGTATGACAATTGAAAAAATTACGCATCCGGATAATCCGCAGGTAAACAGTGAAATAGAAATTGGTGTCGACTTGAAAGTGGTTCCGGAGAATGACGATAATACCGAACTTGTATTTGCCGTTTTGGCGCCCAAGAGCTGGAATATCGGAAACAATGCACACGTTACTTACACGACTACTGGTTATACCAAAGGCGATGTGGTTAACGAAGAGATGAGTTTGATGCCTGCTTCTGAGGTAGAGCCGACAACCGCGTTAAGCTGGTCGGCTGCGCTTCAAAGCGAAATCGGGCTGATGGGCAACCTCGGACCGGTTGAATGGGTGGTTTTTAAATCGCAAACAACTTTTATTATTACCGATGAAGACGAAAAGCTCATTACGGCCAATGTAAAGGTAAAACTTACAACTGGCAGCCAGAATATGAAAGTATTTATGGGTTATTTCTTCTGCGGAAAACACCGTGGTTTCAACAGCGAGTATTACAAAGCCAATGCAAAATCGAAAGTGATGACAGTTACCGGCGGATCGAATCCGATGATCGATTACACGACGGTTAGCCTTGTATCAACTGTTCCCGGAACATTTGGCTGGGGCGACATTGTCTCTATAAACTTCGAGACCAAGGCTGGCGCTGTTGAAACACCGCTGATGGGTGCCGATAAAGTTTATATCTACGGAAAGGCTTTTTATTCGAATGGCAGCGACTCTGCCGTGGTTGACGTAATCAGTACAAAAACGCTGATGGAAAAAGTTGGCGAAACAACCTGGCAGAAATACATCTATCCGAAGGAGTTTTTTAGTTTACCCAAAGATGCCGTGATAAAGGAGGCGCATTTTCATTTTACCAACGCCGATCAAAGCATTGTCGTTCAGGATAACTCAGGAAAGGATTTTATAGTTACGCAAACCTGTCAGTAAGTTCAAGGATTGTCTTTATACAATCGCATAAATTTAGGTTTTCAGAAAAGGACTTTAGCAGAATTGTTCTTTCGTATAGTCCTTGTTGTTTGGATTTGGTTGCCGTGGCTGCATTTGTGGTCATGGTAACCGAATTCTTTTAAAGCAAATCACTCCTGAAAAATTGAGCGAATCTTGCGACTGATCATTTTTCAGTATAAATTCTCTGCCTACTTTTATCGGCATACTGATCGCCGAAAGAGATTTGGCTGACATCAAAACAAAGAACCAATTTAGAACCACAACCAACGAATCATGAGAAACTACCAATTAGTGATAAAACTTGCCTTATTCTTTCTTTTTCTGGGTGCAGTAAAACCTGTTTCGGCACAAACTTCCTGGTTTATTGATGGTTATCACGGAGGTGTGTATGGCCATTATCCGATGTGGCAGGCAAAATTTATGGTCGATCACCTGACAAGTAATCCTGATTGGAAAATATGCCTCGAAATAGAGCCCGAAACCTGGGATACTGTTAGCGTTAAAGATGCCGATAGTTTTCGGGCATTTCAGGAATATTATAAGAAAACAGGACGATTTGGCCGGATAGAATTCGTTAATCCGGCGTGGGCACAGCCTTATTGTTTTAACATTTCAGGAGAAAGCATTATTCGCCAGTTTGGGTATGGAATGAAAAAAATACACCAATATTTTCCCGGTGCCACGTTTACTACCTATTCATCGGAGGAACCTTGTTTCACGAGTGGATTGCCCCAGATACTGAAAAATTTTGGGTTCAAATATGCTGTTCTTCGTAACCCAAATACTTGCTGGGGCGGGTATACTTCGGGTTTTGGAAAAGAACTTGTTAATTGGATTGGTCCTGACGGAACTTCGCTGCCGACTGTGCCGCGCTATGCCTGTGAAGATTTGTCGGATAAATCGACCTGGCAAACTGAATCGTGGAGCAACACCAACGCATTTATCGCCAAATGTTTTTCCGATGGAATTAAATACCCGGTAGGAATGACTTTTCAGGATGCAGGCTGGGATGGAGGCCCATGGAAGAACGAGTATCCGCAAACGGTGTACGAGACCTGGACAGGATATATTGACCAGGTAAAAGACAAAGTTACACCTGTCGACTGGAATTTCTCGCAGGAAGATGTTAAACCGGGTTTAGTTTGGGGAGCCCAGGTACTGCAAAAAATAGCCCAGGAAGTTCGCGTCAGCGAAAACAAACTGGTTACAGCAGAAAAAATGGCTGCTATGAATTTTATTTTGAACGGAAAAGAATGGCCTGCTGCCGACATTGCTGAAGCCTGGCGAACACTGATGCTGTCGCAGCATCACGACTGCTGGATCGTTCCGTACAATGGAAAGCCTGGTGAAACCTGGGCTGATCATGTGACAAAATGGACGGATTCGTCAAACCTCATTGCCAATGAAAAAATCGCACAGCTTTTTAATGCGAGTGGTTCTTCATCCGAGTTTATCCGGGTTTATAATACCCTGGGTACCGAAAGAACAGACCGTGTTTCGATCGTAGTCCCTAAAAATGCAGATACGGATAATCTAACTGTCGTGGACGAAAAGGGTGAGCAGAAACCTGTTCAGTTCACGGTTGATGGATCAGGAAATGAAATACTTCAGTTCTTGGCGAAGGTACCTGCAATGGGCTATGCAACATTTAGTTTGGGACACGAAAAAAGGAAGTCGAACGTGTCGGCAGCCACTCTTTTGCCCGATGGAAAATTGAAGGTTGAAACTAAATTTTATCTGGCGGTAATTGACCCTGAAAAAGGTGGAACGATTACAAGACTAGCTGATAAACAGAACAATCGGGAACTGGTTGCCGAGGGAAAGCAGCTAAATAATCTTTGCGGTTTCTTTTACGATGAAAATAAATTTTACGAAGGGGCATCGGAAGCCGCGAAAGTAACGGTTGCTGAAGATGGCGCTTTGTATACCCGAATTAAAATAGAAAGCGAGATCGCGGGAAATGAATACATTCAGCAAATTACGTTTAATAAGTTCAATCCGCGCATCGATTTCGATCTTTTAATCGACTGGAAGCGTCAGCCTGGAATTGGCGAATACAGCCAGAAAACGGGTTATAAAGCTGAAGACAGAAAAAAAGCTTTCTACAATGATGAGTATAAGCTTCACCTGCAGTTTCCGCTGCGCGACCTGGCTGAAAAACTATTCAAGAATGCACCGTTTGATGTTTGTGAGAGCAAACTCGGCAACACTACTTATTCGAGTTGGGATAGCATTAAACACAACGTCATTCTGAATTGGGTTGATACAGAATCAGTTTCAGGCGATTATGGCGTGTCGTTGTTTGCCGATCATACAACGAGTTATTTGCATACTCCTGAAATGCCATTGGGCCTTACTGTTCAATATGTTGGTCGCGGGTTGTGGGGACGAAATTATGCCATTCACGGACCGACCAGAATTTCGTATGCCCTGCTGCCTCATTCAGGAAACTGGGAAAAAGCGGACGTTGAGCTGTCAAGTGCTGGTTGGAATGAACCACTATTGGGAGGTTATATCTCGGGGCCGGAAAAGAAGGGACAGTTTTCCCTGTTACAGTCGCCCAACAAAAACCTGCTCGTTTCTTCGGTGACAGTGAGTGGCGGCGATCTGCTGGTACGTTTTTATAATACATCATCAGAA
>JAEWME010000221.1 GCA_023393265.1 Bacteroidota bacterium
AGCGGAATCTGTGTAATGCCATATTCGCGCGCGAAGTAGCCAAGCGTAGGGTGAAAAATCAGGATATTCCTGTTTTGCAAAGGTGCCAGTTCTGTTTTAATCCAGGCGTCCAGCGAGTCAATTTTCAGGATAAACTGATTATAGTTTTGACTTAACGACTCCGACTGTTCAGGAAAGGCAGACTGCAACGCCAGTAAGGTGTTTTTCGCCAAAATCTTTACTTCTTCAGGAGCAAGCCACACGTGAGGATCCGCCGTTGTTTCGTGCGAATGTCCTCCCATTTCTTCATGCTCGTGGTCGTGTTCTCCACCGTCCATAAGTTGGATGCCTTCCGATGTGTTTATAATTGCCAAATCGGGATTGGTATCGGCGAATTTTTCTTTCCAGGCCTCTTCGAAGGTAAGAAGGCCAACTTGCAGCCAGGCTTTCGAATGAGCAAGCTCTTCCATCTGTGAGGGCAGCACCGAGTAATTGTGTGGACTTGATCCGGGAGGTACAAGCACATTTACTTTTATTTTTCCTCCTGAAATCTGGTCTACAAAATATTGTTGCGGCAGGATACTCACCGAAATCATGTCGGCCTGTATTTTTTGTTTGGGCTGGCAGGCAACTATGCCAATCAATGTAAAGATTAAAAAGTATTTCATAGGTTTTTTCTGAATGCAAGAGCGATATAAACATTCATATTCAAAGATAGTTCGATTTCTGTGATCCGGAGGAAAAATTTTCACTTCTGTTATTTTCCGGCTTATACAGCATTACTTTTCCGCTTTCACCTTTTTGGGTGGCACCGGGTCGTATCCGTGGGTGCCCCATGGGTGACACCGCAGTATCCGACGGGTTCCGAGCCAGAAACCTTTAAATGGCCCGTGTATTTTGATGGCATCTATGGCGTACTGAGAGCAGGTTGGCACGTGTCTGCACGATGGCGATGTAAGCGGAGAGATGGCATATTTGTAAAAATAAACCGGAACCATCAGTATCCAGCCCAATATCTTCAGTATAAAATGATAAATGGTTTTCATCGTTGCAAAAGTACAACTTTTTAGAGGCAATAATCACTCAGTGCGCCAGTCCGAATCCGGTTGCCCGCAATGGGGGCTGAACTTCAAGTTTGCGGGCGGTGATGGTTTTCATTGCCGGAAGTGGTTCCTGCCAAAACGGGAGTTTACTGAGCGAATGTTCCATCAACCAGGAATAAAGCTTATCGTCGTCGAATTGTTTACTGATATCGTGTCCCTGATTGACAAGGCGGGTAAATTTGACTTCTGCTTTTCTCTGTTCGAGCGCTTTCACCATCACTTCCGATCGGCTGATTGGAATCTGTCGGTCGGCTGTTCCGTGAAAGACCCAGGTGGGTACTTTGCTCAGTTCGTCGGCCCAGCGAACATTGGCCCCGCCGCACATGGGTGCGATGGCTGCAAATTTCTCAGGCATCCGGTGTGCCAGTTCCCAGGTTCCAAATCCACCCATACTCATTCCAATCAGGTAGATGCGCGATTCGTCGATGCGGAGTTTCTGTGCCACTTCGTCGAAGACCGGATTGAACCAATCTTCTGTCGACCAGTTTTTACCCCACGGACATTGAGGCGAAACTACGATAAAGTCCATCTTTTTACCTTTCGAAATGTAGTAGGGAAGGCCATAACGTTTCAGGCTTTGCAGGTTTTTGCCGCTGGCATGTCTACCGTGTAAATAAAAAATGACCGGCCACTTTTTATTCGGATCCTTGTCGTAATCGTCGGGAACATGTAGCAGATAGTTGTATTTCGCCATCTTTAAATCGGGTTTAGCGTGAGCTTTTCCGAAAGAGAAACATACGGTGAAGAAGACCAAAAGCCCTGCGAAAATATGTTTTCCGGAGTTTTTCAAATGTTCTGTTTACTGTTTCGATCGTGAAGCTAGAAAAAATGTATTAACAATCGTGATCCGTTAACAATTTTTAGTAAAGACGAAAAAGAGGGAAACAAACCGAAAACGGCGTTTCCCTCAGTATATTTAACAGATTGACACTGAGCCGAAATTCAGAAAACTGATCTTTATTTTTCGAGTTCTTTGTAAACCAATGCGCTGGCACCCACAATTGCCGCATCGCCTGGTTTAAGTTGAGAAGGAAGAATTTTGATCTTGTTTTTGAAGATCGGAAGCAGGTGTCTTTCCATGCTTTCTTTTGTCGGTTTGAAGATGTATTCGCCTGCTGCAGTTGGTCCGCCGAAGAGGAAAATTGCTTCGGGACTGAGGTGGTGAACTGTGTCGGCCAAACCCTGACCAAGCCACTGACCTGTGAGTTCAAATACTTCGTTGGCTACTTTGTCGCCTTTAACAGCGGCTTCGTAAATCATTTTCGAATCGAGCTCTGTATACGATTTGGTAGCGAGCAAACTATCTGTTGCGTTGTATTTTACCAGAAGTTCGAAAGCAGTTCTTCTCATGCCCGGGGCTGAGCAGTATGCTTCGAGATGACCCAAAGCGCCGCAACCGCAGATACGCCCGCCGGGAATTAAAGTGGTGTGTCCGCATTCTCCGGCAAATCCATCGTGACCATAAACAAGGTCTCCGTTTACCACGATTCCGCTGCCAACACCTGTTCCGAGCGTGTACATCACGAAATTTTTCATGCCTTTGGCACCACCATATATCATTTCGCCGATTGCCGCAGCATTCGCGTCGTTTGTCAATGCGATAGCCTGTAATTCAGGAAATTTGGCCTTGAGCAATTCAACCAGATGAACGACTCCCCTGAATGACAGGTTGGGAGCATATTCAATTGTGCCGGTGTAATAATTTCCGTTTGGAGCGCCAATGCCAATTCCCAAAATATCCAGATCTGCGTTCAACAGTTTAACCGATTTAATCAGATCCCTGATTGCCTGTGACAGATCATCGATATACCGCACAATGTCTCCGTGTGAAGGAGTTGTAATGTTATCTTTTACCATTACATTCCCCAAGTCGTCGACAACACCGATGGCTGTGTTGGTGCCTCCTATATCTACACCGATGGCTACTTTTTTCATTTTAAAAGTTTAATATGGTTTATATTTTATTTCATTATTGCCGCGCAAAATTAAGAATTAATTGGTCTCATACAGAAGATATTTGAGAATCATTAACTAAAAAAAGTTAAAAAGACGGAACTACTTTAATGACTGCTTCTTTGTGGATTTGTTGATATGTAAAATAAAAAAAGAACGAAAGGCCCGACGATATTAGTTTACGGCATTTCGTTCTTCCTGCAAAATATGTGTGGCAATTATTTACGCGATACTTTCACTCTTTTGGTCGGATCGAGCTGTTCATTGCGGGTATCAACAGCCTCAATAACATTGGCGGCAATTTCTTCGAAAACCTGCGCTGTGATGGTGTTTTCGGCGTAAGCCACCGGATTGCCCGAGTCGCCGCCTTCGCGGATTCCCTGTACAATCGGCACCTGTCCAAGAACCGGTAGCCCGAGTTCTTCAGCCAGTTTGACGGCGCCTTCTTTTCCGAAGATATAATATTTGTTGTTGGGCAATTCTTCCGGCGTGAACCAGGCCATGTTTTCGATGAGGCCCAAAACAGGCACGTCCACACCTTTCCCGCGGAACATATTCACGCCGCGAATCACGTCCGCAAGCGCTACATCCTGTGGTGTCGATACGATGATGGCGCCTGTCACCGGAACGGTTTGCACCAGCGTCAGGTGAATGTCGCTGGTTCCGGGAGGGAGGTCGAATAACAGGTAGTCGAGCGTTCCCCAGTTGCCATCAGTGATGAGTTGTTTCAATGCGTTGGAAGCCATCGGGCCACGCCAAACAACGGCATCTTCAGTTTTCACAAAAAAACCAATCGATAAAAAGTTTACGCCGTATTTTTTCAGCGGCTGAATGCGCTCTTTGCCGTCAACCCGAACGCCGGCCGGACGTTCACCTTCGGCACCAAACATTTTTGGAATCGACGGTCCGTAGATATCTGCATCAATCAGTCCAACTTTGGCACCGGTTTTTGCCAGCGCAATAGCGAGGTTCACGGCCACTGTCGATTTGCCGACGCCGCCTTTTCCGGAAGCCACGGCTATCAGGTTTTTCACGCCGGGTAGGATCGGGCGCTCCATCTGGTGAATGGCTTTGGCCGTAATATTGCCTTTTATTTCAACATCTTCACCGAGTTGTTCCTGAATGGCGTTTTCGCAGGCAGCGATCACTGCTGCGATGTTTGGATCGTCCGAGCGCTGAAACACCAGCGAAAGCGTGACTTTTTTGCCGGCGACACGAATTTCCTGGGCCATGTCGAGCGACACAACATCTTCGTTGCTGCCGGGGTATTTTACGGTTCTCAAAGCATCGGTGATGTTTTTGGGAACGATCAGTTTACGGGGTATGTCTGTCATCTTCTTGTATGTATTTGTTCCTTTACTTTTTATATTTTGTGAATGATTTCATCTGTCGTTGCGGGTTTCGAGTTACGTGTTGCGAGACTAAACCCGAAACCCGGAACTCGAAACGCGGAACCGAAAATGAAACAATCTAGCCGAGGTCAAGTTCAGTCAAGGGGTTCCAGAAGTGCTTTTCGAAATCAACGATTTGATTCTCGACGATCCGGATTCCTTCGGCTTCGAGCA
>JAEWME010000318.1 GCA_023393265.1 Bacteroidota bacterium
GCCCAATTCCGACAGGGTTGCAGCTCCTTCGTCGCTGGTTGTATTTATAAGCTCGTTTTCTTCGAGTAGCTGTGGTTTTTCCCATTTCTGCTTCTGCACCTCGAATTTGCTGGTAAATAAATCGGCAAAGCGGGTGCCGGTGATGGCGCTTTTCTTTTTGCCGGTTACCAGTTCGCGGGTTGATGTGAAAATAATCTCGTTGTCGCGTCCGCCAACAAAGACAGGAGAAAAATCGTTGTCTTTCGAATTCAGTTCACGCACCATGTTAACGATATAGCGGCTGGGTTTATCTAGCCATTCTTTCCCTAGTTGGCACGATTCAATACCGTTTTTGGCCAATTGATCGTCGGGTTTTATGCTCAGGTATGTCTGATACCAGGTAATGGCATCTTCGTAGTTTTGTGTAGCCCGAAGGCAGTCGGCCAGGTGAAGCATACACAAAGGTTCCGACGATTTTCTTTTAATGGCATTTTTAAACCAGATGGTTGCCTTTGCGAAGTCGCTCAGCTTGTAATATGATTCACCAATCATGAATGCCATGTGTGCCTTTTCTTCGCCACTCAGTTTCTGACTGCGGTATGCTTTTCGGTAGTTTTCAACCGACTGGTAATATTCGCCAATCTCGAATGATTTTCCGGCGGATGAAAGATACTTCTGCGCCGAACAGGAGCCAAGTATAATTATCAGGAGCAGTAAAAGTATTTTTGTCTGGACGGAACTATTCATTTCAGAGCTTATCGTTAGGCGGTAAAAATAACCATTTTCAATCCATTCTGGAAAAACGGAAAAAGATTATTAAAAGTATGCCTGCCAAAAATTATTTGATTCCTGAATTTTCGTTTCAAAAGGTGTTTTGTTTTGGCTAAAAATGGAAAAAGCTTTCGGGATTTCCGAAAGCTTTTCCAAAATATAAAATGGTGTGGACTAGCGAATGAAGAGTAGTTCTCTGTATTTGGGTAATGGCCATAATTCGTTGTCAACAATCAACTCAAGTTTGTCGATGTGGTAACGAATGTCATCCAGATATGGTCTTACAGTTCCTTCGTAAGCATAAGCTTTTTCCTTTTCAGAATCGATGGCGTTGGCAACTTTACGTGCTTCAATCATTTCTTTTACTTTGATCTTGATTGCAGAAACGTGTCCGCCAATTTCACGGATCAATTCCATCCGACCTTCAGAAAGCGATTTGAATTCTTCTGCACCGAATACTTCCTTCAGGTTTTTAACGTTTTCGAGCAACATTGTCTGATACTGAACGGCAGTAGGAACAATGTGGTTGATAGCGAGATCGCCTAAAACGCGGGCTTCAATCTGAATTTTTTTCACGAATTTTTCGAGTTCCACTTCGATGCGGCTTTCAACTTCTCTTTCGCTCAATACACCGAGTTTTTCATAGAGTTCGATTACTCGTTTGTCTTTCAGTGTTTCGAGTGAAGTTGGAACGCTGGTGATGTTGGTCAATCCACGTTTTGCAGCTTCCTGTTTCCATTCTTCGCTATAGCCGTTTCCATCGAAACGAATTGCTTTTGATTCGATGATGAGTTTTTTAAGGATTTGGAAGATTGCTTCGTCTTTCTTTATACCCGATTCAATCAACGCATCAACTTCGATTTTGAATTTCACCAATTGGTCAGCAACAGCAGAGTTAAGTGCAATCATTGCAGAGGCACAGTTTGCAGAAGAACCAACAGCGCGGAATTCGAAACGGTTTCCGGTGAAAGCAAACGGAGATGTACGGTTACGGTCGGTGTTGTCAAGAATGATTTCCGGGATACGGCCGATGTTCAGTTTTAGTGCGGTTTTTTCGTCCGGAGTCATTTTGCGGTCAACAACAGCTTCTTCCATCAGGTCGAGCATTTTGCTTACTTCAGCGCCAAGGAATGCAGAAATAATTGCTGGCGGAGCTTCGTTTGCACCCAAACGGTGAGTGTTTGGAGTGGTAAGGATGCTGGCGCGGAGCATATCCTGGTTAACATGCAATGCTTTCAGTGTATTTACAACGAAAGTAAGGAATTGCAGGTTCGATTTTGGGTTTTTCCCTGGAGAATAAAGGTTAACACCTGTGTCGGTTGAAAGCGACCAGTTGTTGTGTTTTCCTGAACCATTGATGCCTGCGAACGGTTTTTCGTGGAAAAGGATGGCGAAGTTATGGCGACGGGCAACTTTCTTCATCAGGTCCATGATCATCTGGTTGTGATCGTTGGCCAGGTTTACTTCTTCGAAAATCGGAGCAACTTCGAACTGATTCGGAGCAACCTCGTTATGGCGGGTTTTAATTGGGATACCCAGTTTGAATGCTTCATTCTCCACGTCTTCCATGAAGCGGAATACACGGGTTGGTATTGAGCTGAAATAGTGGTCTTCCAACTGTTGGTCTTTCGATGCTGCATGTCCCATAAGTGTACGACCAGTAAGCATAAGGTCGGGCCGTGCCAAAGCCAAAGCTTCGTCAACGAGGAAATATTCCTGTTCCCATCCAAGATTGGCGTTAACTTTTGTAACGTTTTTGTCGAAATACTGGCAAACTTCGGTTGCAGCCTTGTCCACTGCAGCAATAGCACGTAAGAGCGGAGTTTTATAGTCGAGAGCTTCACCGGTGTAAGAAATAAATATTGTTGGGATACAAAGCGTTGTATCAACAATAAAAGCCGGAGAGGACGGATCCCATGCAGTATAACCGCGAGCTTCGAAAGTAGCACGGATACCGCCGCTTGGGAATGAAGAAGCGTCAGGTTCTTGCTGAACGAGCATTGAGCCTGACAATGATTCAACGACTGAGCCAGCTTCGCCATGTACGATGAACGCATCATGTTTTTCAGCGGTACCGTCAGTCAGCGGGTGAAACCAGTGTGTAAGGTGAGTTGCTCCTGATTCAAGTGCCCAGGCTTTCATGCCTTGTGCTACCTGATCGGCCATTTTGCGGTCGATCGGAGCACTGTTGTCGATTGCATCAATAACTGCTTTGTAAGCTTCTTTCGACAGGTACTTTTTCATTTTCGGGCGATCAAAAACGCTCATGCCATAAAAATCAGAAACCAGGTTTTCTTCGCGCTTAACATCGACTGGTTTTCTGGACAGAACTTCTTCAAGTGCTCTAAATCTAAACTGT
>JAEWME010000350.1 GCA_023393265.1 Bacteroidota bacterium
GGTTAATTTATCAAGTTGCCCTTTTCGTTTGACAATGTTTTTGTAATCCCACTGAATTTCAATTGATTTTTTTAACCATCGGGAAAGATCATTTGTGTCGACTTCTTCTACAGAATTGTAAAAAACTGAAGCGTCTTTAAACTTTTCGCCCCGGATAAGATTTTCTTCGTCGAAGCTTGCCCCACTCCAAAACATCAGCCGTAAGCCCGCTTTTTGTTTGCTATAGCCAACAATGGGATTGCCATTTAGAAACCAAACCGGATGTGCATGCCAAATTTTACTTTCCGATTTGGGCAGTCCGGTTTCGATTATTGTGGCAAGCAGGGTACAAATTACTTTGTCTTCATTTGTTTGTTGTTCATTATATGTCTGAATGTCTGTATTCATTGTCGGCGTTTCCAGTTTATTTTTGTTCCATGCTAATTGGTAAAAATAACTATGTTTTCTCTGTATTCAGGTCCTTGCTGGGTTGTACGAGTAAATATAATGATGTTTTTCGAAGTTTGTTAAACCATTTTCATAATCATTAGCGCGTGTAATCTGAGAGTTTCTTCAAACTTTCTTTCTCCATTTTTTTGCCAATGAATTTAATTAGTCACCGACTTTAAATCGAGCAAATCTTTTTGTAGTTTCGCAAATAACCAATAAATGTCATTTGAACACTAATTTAGATAAACTGAAAAAATCTGTTATGAAAATTAATCAAAGACTGCTTTTGCTGGCAGCCAGTTTCGCCGTCATGCAGGGAATCGGGTTACAAAGGTGCCATGCTGCCACGAAAGACAAAACCGATGGCATCGCCCAAGCTGATTCGGCCCGAAGTATTACCGGATATTTTACCCCGGCCACAAAATCAAAAAAAACTCCGGATGCTGAAGGATTCATCCAGCGCTGGTTGCTTTTGGAACCAATTAACAAACCCAACCGCAGCAACACCGTTTTTACTGATAGTTACCTTCGAACTGCCTTTGCTACCGAGTATTTTCCGGGTCAGTTCACCGAAGTTCCTAAAAATGGGGATGTGGTAAAAGTTGAAACGCAGGAATTATCGTGGCACGCCCTGGATAGTAAAAATTTCAATGTTAAGTTATTTCGCTTTGCTTCAGGCCTTAATAAACAGGTATATGGCGTTCTGTTTTGGGCGGTTACTGTAATTAATTGTCCTGAAGAAATGGATAACGTGAGGATGGCGGTGGGATCAAATTCTGCATCAATGTGGTGGCTAAACGGAGAGGAAGCTGTTATTCTTTCGGGCGACAGGCGTATGGTGATGGACGATTGTGTATCGCCCCGACTGACGTTCAGAAAAGGGAAAAACATTGTTCGGGGAGCCATAATTAACGGTCCTGGGATGAGTGATTTCTGTGTCCGCTTTCTCGATGAGAAGGGTGCCCCGATTAAAGGAATCACCATTAGTTGCGAGTAAAAAGTAGTCGTCGAATTTGAAAATTTAAACACATGAAAATCAAAAATACGATATTGGGCACATTTGCCCTTTTGTTTGCATTGCTGGCGGTGAACGCTATTGCGCAAACCGGAAAACCATTTATTCACGATCCGTCTACCATTATGGAATGCGAAGGAAAGTATTATACATTTGGTACCGGTGGTGGCGGATTAATTTCCAGCGATGGTTGGAATTGGGATGGCGGTGGCGTGAGACCCGGTGGTGGTGCCGCTCCCGATGTTATAAAAATTGGTGATCGATACCTGATTGTTTATGGAGCAACCGGCGGTGGGCTTGGAGGAGGGCACAATGGACGGATTCTTACCATGTGGAATAAAACGCTTGACCCAAATTCTCCTGATTTTAAGTATAGCGAAGCTATTGAAGTTGCTTCTTCAGATGGAATGGAAGATAATGATGCTATTGATCCCGGATTACTTTTGGATCCAAACACCGGTCGTTTGTGGTGTTCTTACGGAACTTATTTTGGTTTCATTCGCCTTATAGAACTTGATCCAAAAACAGGCAAGCGTGTAGAAGGTAATCAAGCAATAGACATCGCGATTGACTGCGAAGCAACTGACTTGATATACCGCGACGGATGGTATTATCTCCTTGGCACACACGGAACTTGTTGCGATGGTGCAAACTCAACTTATAACATCGTGGTCGGTCGTTCCAAACAAGTGACAGGCCCTTACGTGGATAACATGGGGAGAGACATGTTAAAAGGTGGAGGAAAGATGGTGGTTGCTGCAGGTGGCCGGGTTACAGGCCCCGGACATTTTGGCCGTTTTATAATTACTGAAGGTGTCGAAAAAATGTCGTGTCATTATGAGGCAGATCTAGACCAAAGTGGGCGCAGTGTGTTGGGCATTCGTCCATTACTCTGGAAAAATGATTGGCCGGTTGCTGGCGATAATTTCAAAGAAGGAACTTATGAAATTGAGTCGGAAAGAAGAGGTTATGCGCTGGAACTGGTTGTCGATTTTGTACGAATGGCTGGTGGAATGAGAGGATTCAGACGGGATCCAAACGAGCCCATAAAACCTGTTCCCTCTCAGGAGTTGGCTGATGTAATTGATACATGGCCTGCCGGAAATATTGATGTCCGGATTGGTGACTATATGTTCAGACCACATCAGAAATGGACCATTACTGCCGTTCCTGAATCAGGCGGAACACTGGGTGCACCTTACTATAAAATAGTTATTGCCGGCACCAACAGGGCATTGGCGGCTACGCCGAAAGCCGAGGTCATTACAGTCCCCGAATTTACCGGAGCACCGGAACAGTTATGGCGAATAGATCAACTTACGGATGGAACATACCGGATTATGCCTAAAGTTGTTCCAAATTCAAAAGAAGAGTTTGCGCTTGTGTCTTCAGGAGACAGCACTCCAACTCTTGCTAAATTTGATATGTGCAGCGATAATTCGAAATGGAATTTCAAGGCCCATTAAGCGATAATAACTTAGTTTTGCGGGGTTACTAAAAAGTAACTCCGCCATTTTAGCTCTTCATGAATAAAATTTTTATTGGCTGTCTTAATTCATTTCTTATTGATCGACATTCTCTGTTAGCATAAACCAGTACTTAATTTACCTATGGAATTAAGTACTGATTGAGTGTTGTCAAAATTTTCTTTTGGTGTAAAGTATTAGATTCGAATCCGACCTGTATCCAGGAAGGATATTTTTGTTCCAATGTTACTTATGGATACATAATGACTACAAAATAAGAATTTGTCTAATCAGCAATTTTTTCTTCTTCACTATTTCGACTCAAAACCAATCATCTTCGACAAATTCTATCTGTAATCAATTTAATTGATGTTATTTTTTGAGCGGAATCGTCCGGAAAGCTGGAAAATTCGGATTAACTTTAAAATCGCTTTTCAGAAGCAGGCTTATTTTTTAGGAACGAAAAGTTTTTGTCCGGATGTTTTTCTTCGTGTAAAATAACTGCTTTTGGGGTGTTGTTTCCGTAAAATCAATTAACCGGTCATGAATCTTTTTAGAAGAGTTTATCGCTTTTATGCCGAAGGTTTCGGCGCTATGCCACGTTGGGGAAAACAGGTTTGGCTGGTCATCCTGGTGAAGCTGTTTATTATGTTTGTGGTTTTGAAAATTTTCTTCTTTCCCAATTTTCTGAAGACAAACTTCAAAAACGACAGCGAACGTAGTTCGCATGTGCTCGAAAATTTAACCAATATCAACAAATAATCACCGTTATGCTTGAAGGAATTGATACGTCGTTAATTGACTGGTCGAGGGCGCAATTTGCTCTAACGGCCATCTACCACTGGATCTTTGTGCCTCTTACACTCGGACTGGGGATCATTATTTCCATCATGGAAACGCTCTATGTGAAGACTGGTAATCCTGAATGGAAAAGGATCACCAAGTTTTGGATGACACTCTTCGGAATTAACTTTGCCATTGGCGTAGCTACTGGAATCATCCTCGAATTCGAGTTTGGTACCAATTGGTCGAATTATTCGTGGTTTGTGGGCGATATATTTGGCGCTCCGCTAGCCATCGAAGGTATTCTGGCTTTTTTCCTCGAATCGACGTTTATTGCCGTCATGTTCTTTGGATGGAACAAGGTCAGTAAGCGCTTTCACCTGATTTCAACCTGGCTAACCGCGATTGGGGCAAATCTGTCTGCCCTATGGATTTTAGTCGCTAATGGCTGGATGCAAAAGCCAGTGGGCATGGTTTTCAATCCGGAAACCGCCCGAATGGAAATGACCAGCTTCTGGGATGTTTTATTCTCGCCGATGGCTGTTCACAAATTTCTTCACACCACATCGTCGAGTTTTGTACTGGCATCCATTTTTGTTATAGGCGTTGCATCCTGGTATATACTGAAAGGTCGCGATGTTGTATTTGCCCGCAAAAGTATCATTGTTGCTGCAATATTTGGTTTTATGTCGTCGATGTATACAGTGCTAACAGGCGACAGTTCAGCACGAGACATTGCGCATTACCAGCCGATGAAGTTCGCTGCTTTCGAAGGTTTATACAACGGTAGTGAAGGTGCCGGATTGATTGCGCTTGGTTTTATCTCGCAGAACCAGGCCGACCCCAGCAATGAGAACCTGAAAGACTTTTCGGTCAAAATTGAAATTCCAAATATTCTTTCTTATATGGCTTTCCTTGATTGGGATGCTTTTGTGCCGGGTGTGAACGATTTAATACGCGGAAACGAAAAATTTGGGGTGATGAGCGCTGCCGATAAAATAGCCCATGGTAAAACGGCCATCGAAAAACTGACTGCATACAAAGAAGCTAAAAAAGCAGGAAGTATGGCGCAGGCCGATTCGCTCAAAACGGAAATCATGAGTGCCAATTTTCAGAATAACTACTTTAAATATTTTGGTTATGGCTATATTTCCGATCCTCATACGCTGGTGCCAAGCATTCCACTTTCTTTCTATAGTTTCCACATCATGGTAGTGCTGGGAATGTACTTCATTTTCTTTTTCCTCGCTGCACTTTATTTTACGCTTAAGGGAAAGATACACAAACACCGGATTTTTCTGAAAATGGCACTATGGACCATACCGCTGGCCTATATCGCCAGTCAGGCTGGCTGGATTTTGGCAGAAGCTGGTCGTCAGCCCTGGGTTATTCAGGACCTGATGCCCACCATGTCGGCTGTTACACGCATCAGCGTTGGTGCTGTTCAGGTTACATTCTGGCTCTTTGCCATTATTTTCACGCTGCTGCTGATTGCCGAGCTGAAAATCATGTTGCGTCAAATTAAAATCGGACCTAAATCAGAAGGAGGAACAAGCCATGTTTGAAACATTTTCACTTTTAAGTTTACAACAATACTGGTGGCTCATTGTCACACTGCTGGGTGCACTGTTCGTATTTCTGACATTCGTTCAGGGTGGGGGCACCTTGCTTTTTACCATTGCCAAAAATGAAACCGAAAAGACTTTGCTTGTCAACACGCTTGGCCGGAAGTGGGAATTTACTTTCACTACGCTGGTTACTTTTGGCGGAGCGTTCTTTGCATCGTTTCCGCTGTTTTATGCAACATCTTTTGGTGGTGCATACTGGGTTTGGTTTGCCATCCTGATTTCCTTCGTGATTCAAGCAGTTTCGTATGAATACAGAAAAAAACCATCCAACTTTTTAGGTGCACGCACATTTGAAATATTCTTGTTTATTAATGGATTGCTGGGTCCGCTTCTCGTAGGAACGGCTGTTGGTACATTCTTCAATGGCGCCATGTTTTCGCTCGACGAAATGAACCGTGTAACCTGGGCAACTCCTTTCCGCGGACTGGAAGCTGTGCTGACTTTTCACAACCTGTCGCTAGGACTAGCAGTTTTGTTCCTGGCCAGGGTTCAGGGATTACTCTATTTCATCAATTCGGTCGATCATCAATTGATTCAGGATCGCTCGCGCAAGTTATTACTTGTTAATTCAGCCTTATTTCTGGTTTTTTTCCTCTACTTTCTGGTTGCTTTACTCCTGAAGGATGGCTTTGCCTACGATCCGCAAACTGGCGTTATAAGCGTCGAATCATACAAATATCTGCACAACCTGGTTGCCATGCCGCTGAATACACTCATGTTTCTGACAGGCGTAGTTGGTGTTCTTTGGGGCATTATTTCAACGATACTGAAGGGCGGTAACAAAGGGATTTGGTTTACCGGGGCAGGAACCGTACTTGCAGTTTGGGGATTGCTGATTATAGCCGGATTTAATCATACCAGCTTCTATCCGTCAATTCACGATTTGCAGTCGTCGCTTACGATAGAAAATGCCTCTTCGAGCCAGTTTACACTGGTTGCCATGAGCTATGTTTCGCTGTTTGTGCCATTTGTTCTTGCTTATATCTGGTATGCGTGGAAAGCGATGAATAACAAGCCGATCAGCGTTGAGGAGCTTGAACAGGAACACCACGTTTATTAATGTAAGTAAGTGCTTGTTGATTTAATTTATCATTCATTATTTGTAATTTTTAATTTTAAGATATGTACTGGAGTTCAATATTATGGTTTTTAAGCTGGCCTGCATTGGTTGTGGTTAGCTACCATTTGGTAAAATTCACAGTTCGTAAATATGAGTCGGTTCTCGAAAAGCCGCTAAAGAAAACTCATTCCGAAGCTGGAGCTAACTCGTAATTATTCCCGATTGGGAAAGATTGCGCAATAATTATTATAAGTTTTGCAATCCGGGCAGTTTAGTCTGTCCGGATTTTTTATTGTGAAAAATGACATGACCCATTAAACCTATTGTAAATCAGTTTGTCCAAACAGCGAACTTTAAATGCCAAAAACTATGAGAAAAATTGTATTGGTTATTCTGGTCGCAGTATTTGCTGTTGGCACATGTTTGGCTCAGCCAGGCGGCGATCCGGCAGCCCGTTTACAGCGCGAGATCGAAACGCTAACGACCGAACTTGGCCTGACCAAAGATCAGGTTGAAAAAGTAACACCAATCGTTACTGATGCGCAGAAAAAACAAAGCGAAGCATTTGCAAAAATGCGGGAGTCCGGAAATTTTGACCGTGATAAAATGCGGGACGAAAGAAATAAAATCCGGGAGGAAACTGACAAACAGTTAAAAGCAATCTTAACTCCGGAACAAGGTGTAAAACTTGATGCTCTTCGGAAAAAACAGGACGAAGAACGCGCCAAACGAATGCAACAGGATGGTGGCGGTCAACAATAAAAAATGAAACGCAAACAGTTTGAAGGCCTTCGGAAGTATTTTCGAAGGCTTTTTGTTTGGATAAACTGGTCGGGAAATTAGTTTACTGGTGCAGAATAATCAACAGTTGAACTAACTGCCTTTTGTGAGACTGGTTATCACCGACAATAAGACATACCATATAATGATCAGCGGAAGAGCATATAAATGGAGAACCGCAAGCATCAGGATGATTACACCAATAAAAAGAAATCTGATGCCGTTTTCTTTCATTTTCAAGCTCTTAAATTTGAGCGAGAACATCGGAATTTCTGAAACCATCAGGAAGGAGCAAGCAAAGATGGCAATCAGGAGTGTGTATTTGTTCAGGATTAATGTAGCAATTTCCTGTTTTTCGCCCAATTCCAGTATGAGTCCGAGCGACGCAAAAAAGATCGCGTTTGCAGGGATCGGCATACCAAGGAAACTCTCGGTCTGACGATCGTCGGTATTGAATTTAGCCAATCGAAATGCTCCAGAAACAGTGATCAGCAGGCTCGAAAAGAGCAAGATCCACTCGCTTGGCGTTCCGTTGATATTTTGTATCAGGTTGATTTCTCCAAAAAGTGCCAGTTGGATCATGGTGAAAACCATTGCCGCAGGTGCCAATCCAAACGAAACCAAGTCGGCCAGCGAATCAAGCTCTTTGCCGATTACTGAGTAAGCTTTCAGCAAACGGGCCGAAAAACCATCGAAAAAATCGAAAACGGCGGCAGCAAAAATAAGGATGGATGCCCAGCCCAATTGCCCGTTGATGGCAAAGAAGACAGCCAAACTTCCGCTGACAAGATTCAGGGATGTGATGGCATTCGGTACCCAAAAAAATATGTTGCTGATCCGGTTCATGCGCTTATATGACCAATAACGGTTTGTGATCCGGTAACTTTGTCGCGAAGCTTCACATTCAGTTTGGTGTCAAGCGGCAGATACAAATCCACACGCGATCCAAAGCGGATAAATCCCAATTCGGTGGTCTGGTCAACCTGATCGCCAACAGAAACATAGTTGATAATCCGTCGGGCCATTGCTCCTGCAATCTGGCACATCACGATTTCACGGCCGTCCGAAAGTTTCACGGCCGTGGTGGTGCGTTCATTTTCTTCTGCCGATTTATCCTTGAAGGCGGCATAAAATTCGCCATCTTTGTGCTTCATGTATGTCACCGTACCTGCAATCGGAATCCAGTTAATGTGCACATTGGTGGGCGACATAAAAATGGATACCTGAAGACATTGTTTTTTGAGATATTCTTTTTCGAATGTTTCTTTTATTTCACAGATTCTTCCGTCGGCTGGAGACAAGATGACATTTTCCTTCACCTGGATACTACGCTGCGGATACCTGAAAAACTGAATGATCAGGAAATAAATCACTGCCATACTACCAAGCAAAATCAATTTAATAAGCTGGTCAGCGATGAAAAACCATGATAAAAGGATGAGGCCTGCAAATGCTGCCGTTGCGTAATTGATGGTCCCGATACCCGCTTTGTGAACTCTCATTGATAATTTTAATTATTTGGCGTCAAAAATAGCAAATAATTAAGCTTTTCGCAGTATTTACGAATTTTAAGCAACAAATTTTTGAACAACGAGCTCAAAATGACAGCATATTTTTGATGCTGATTATCTTTCGATGAAAAGCTTTAGGTATGCTACCAGAACCGGTGCGGCAAACAGCAGAGAATCAAACCGGTCGAGAATGCCACCATGTCCGGGCAAGATGTTTCCACTGTCCTTAATCCCAAAATATCGTTTAAACATCGACTCTGTCAGGTCGCCAAAGGTTGAGAATACAACAACCAGAACGCTGATGATGATCCAGTGCAAGAGAGAAATTTCAGGAATGTATTTGGCAATAAACCATGCTGCAAGGATGGCTGTCAGCGTTCCTCCGATGGCTCCTTCCCACGATTTTTTTGGCGAAATACGTTCGAAAAGCCGATGCCTGCCTATTGAAACACCCACCAGATAAGCGCCTGAATCGTGAACCCAAATGATCACAAACAGCGCAACCAGCAGTCGGGGAGTGTAGGTAATAGTTTCCTGAAAGGATGGAAAAACCAGAAAGTTGGTCAGTGCCAGCGGCAGGGCAATGTATAAAATGCTAAAAAGGGTAATCGCGATATTTTCAATTGGTTTCTCCTTTTTGCGATACATTTCGGCAGCCATAACAGCCAAAAATAACAAAGGAAATATGGCCAGTATTTCAAATCCGACGACTTGCCGGGCTGTCAGGAAAAATGAAATAAAAAGCAAAACAGACAGGATTGCAGATGACCACTTTCCGGGTTTTACTTCTGAATGGGCAAAAAATTGCGAAAATTCGATTGATGCGCCGACCAAAATCAGCAGAAACAGGGCTGCAAAACTATATTCGCTGACAAATAATGCCGCTAGCATTACCAGCACCAGAACGATTCCCGTGATCGTTCGCGTCAATAATTTTCTCAATGGATCAGTTCGTTAAGAAGTTCTGTTGCTTTTGACTGATAGTCTTGATGAACCCATACTTCCACTTCGCCTACCGTTGGAAAAGCCGAGTCATGTTCGTCAAGAACCACACAGGATATTTCTTCGTTTTCGAGGATTTCGCGGGCCATTTCAGCCTTAAAATTTTGTTCGGTGCGTAGCACACATACCCAATCTTTTTCCATAGTTGCAGATGTTAAAGTTCCTCGTCGATAATAATTACAAACAGCGATTTTGGGCCATGCATGCCCATTACCAGTGTCTTTTCAATGTCGGCAGTCCTGCTTGGACCAGTGATATTACTGATGAGCGAAGGTAAGTTATTTTTATATTTTTCCTGCAATTTCTGCATGGCTTGGTCCAAATAATCTGTCAACTGCGATTGGCTGGCAACTACAATGTGCGTTTCGGGAAAGACATTGAGCCGTCTTCCGGAAACCTGCGCCGAACTGATGAGTACCGAACCCAAATGAGCGACCAGAAACTCGCATCCGGTGAGGCCGATATGCAATCCGAGAAAATGTGCTTCATCCGAATTAACGGTCAGTTGACTATCAACAAGCTTTTGCAGGGCCGCGTCTGTACAAAAAATTTCTTTCTGATTTTTCTCTTTGCAAATGGAAAGGATGGCTTCAGTGGCTATTGTTTTGGTTTGGCACAGCAACACTTTCCCGCCAATCATTTCGAGGTTTGTTTTGAATTCAACGCGTAAATCATCGTTTATTCGGTGATAAACCGGAGAGGTGAAATCGGGGCTTACAACCTCGATTTCACCTCTTTTATCCTGAGCCGCTTTGATGCGGGCTAATATGTTTTCTCTTGCAGATCCCATTATCCTGCAGCCTGTTCTGTGCTAATTTCCTTATTTTCGTTCAGTGCAGCAGCTTCCTTTTTAGCGTCGGAAACAAGCTGTGGTTTTCCCCACTGCCTTTTCCCAAAGATACCTTCAAGGTCTTCGCTGAAAATAACCTCACGTTCCAAAAGTAACTCAGCCAGCTTTTTGTGTCCTACTTCATTTTCCTGAAGAACCTTCAGCGCTCTTACATACTGAGATTCAATCAGCAGTTTCGATTCCTGATCGATTAGCTCGGCCGTTCTTTCACTGTATGGTTTGCTGAATGCGTATTCGTTTTGACCAGATGAATCATAATAGCTTACGTTTCCAACCTTGTCACTCATTCCGAAAATACTGACCATTGCATAAGCCTGTTTGGTAACTTTTTCGAGGTCGTTTTGTGCTCCTGAAGAAATGCTGTTGAAAGCAATTTGTTCTGCAGCACGTCCGCCAAGGGCAGAACACATTTCGTCGAGCAACTGGTCTTTGGTCGTAATCGATCGTTCTTCAGGTAAATACCAGGCAGCACCCAGCGCTTTTCCGCGCGGAACGATGGTTACTTTCACCAGCGGATGGGCATGTTCGAGTAACCAGCTAATGGTTGCGTGGCCAGCTTCGTGGTAGGCAATCCGGCGTTTTTCGTCAACCGAGATGATTTTATTTTTCTTTTCAAGTCCACCAATAATACGGTCGACAGCATCCAGAAAATCTTGTTTTTCTACAATCTCTTTGTTTCTGCGGGCGGCAATCAGGGCTGCTTCGTTACAAACATTGGCAATGTCGGCTCCCGAGAATCCGGGTGTTTGCTTGGCAAGGAACGCAACGTCCACTTCGGGCGAAAGCTTGATCGGCTTGAGGTGCACATTGAATATTTCCTGGCGTTCGTTCAGGTCGGGGAGTTCTACATGAATCTGGCGGTCGAAACGTCCGGCACGCATCAGTGCCCGGTCGAGAATGTCGGCGCGGTTGGTGGCTGCCAGAATGATTACACCTGAATTGGTATCGAAACCATCCATTTCTGTCAGAAGCTGGTTCAGCGTGTTTTCGCGTTCGTCGTTCGATCCAAAGTTTGGGTTTTTACCACGAGCCCGGCCTATGGCGTCAATTTCGTCGATAAATACAATACAAGGCGCTTTTTCCTTTGCTTGTTTAAACAGGTCGCGAACACGCGATGCACCCACACCTACAAACATTTCAACAAAGTCGGAACCCGACATGGAGAAAAACGGCACATTTGCTTCGCCTGCTACAGCTTTTGCCAGCAACGTTTTACCGGTTCCGGGAGGGCCAACCAAAAGAGCGCCTTTTGGTATTTTACCGCCAAGTTTGGTGAATTTGGTCGGGCTTTTCAGGAAATCGACAATCTCTTCTACTTCCTGTTTGGCTTCAGCAAGCCCGGCAACGTCTTTAAAAGTTGTTGAAACCCGCGAGTCTTTATCAAAAACTTTTGCCTGCGATTTACCTACGTTGAAAATGTTTCCGGCACCACCGCCGCCTGTTCCTTTGCTCATGCGGCGGAATATCCACCACCAGATCAGGATGATCAGGGCAAACGGCAGAATCCAGTTGAGCAGTTCGCCCAGGTAGTTGTGCACTGTTTTATATTCAACGCTTATTTTGTTTTCTTCAGGAACATTGGCTTGTGCTTCCTGTAGGTTTTTTTCAAATGAATCGACCGAGCCAATGTTGAAGTAGAAGTGAGGCCCGGTTTTGGCCGGAGCAGTAAAACCGTTGTTCAGCTTAGCCGAATACTTGTCGTAGCTGCTTTCTTTCAGGTAAATTTGAGCTTCTTTTTCGTTGACGACAATAATTTTCTGAATGTCATTATTCGGAAGCATGGATGTCTTTACATCCTTCCAGTTGGTTTCAACCGGTCCACCTCCAAGAGTGAACCATTGAATGGCCAGAAAAGCAATAATAATTACTCCGTAAATCCAATATGGATTGACTTTCGGAGTTTTGTTTCCTGGTCTCAGGTTGTTAAAATTCGGTTTTTCTTTATCGTTATTGTTTCCCATTGTTATTTTAGTTTTCCTCTTTTAATAATTCGATATGCGCATCGGCCCAAAGGTTTTCGAGATCGTAAAATTGGCGGGCTTCTTTCTGAAATATATGAACCATGATGTCTGCGTAATCCAGCAAAATCCAGATTGAGTTTCTGTATCCGTCAATGTGCCAGGCTTTTTCGTTCAGTAGTTCTTCAACAGTGTCTTCGACCGAGTGAGCAATTGAATCAACTTGTGTACTGGAGTTACCGTGACAAATGATAAAATATTTACATTCGGTGTGATTAATTTTGGTCAGGTCAATTTTTACGATGTCTATCCCCTTTTTCCTTCGGATTCCTTCAATAATAGCATCTATTAAATGTTCAGTTTCTGTCTCTTTAACGCTTTTACTCATAAAATTTTATTAGAACTACAAAGATAAGTTTTTTAGTTTATTATAAGTGACTAAACTTGCCAGACGAATTTTTTGACTTCTTTTGGAAGTATTAATTTATTCATTAATGAAACATTGCATCGGAAATAAAGTTGTCCGCCTGACTTCGATCGATTCTACCAACAACTATGCCAACCACCAAATCAGGGAACAGGAACTGCCGGAGGGTACTGTCTTTTTGACATACGAGCAAACGGCAGGCCGTGGCCAAATGAAAAACTTTTGGGAAAGCGAACCTGGTATGAACCTCACTTTTTCGATCGTTTTGTTTCCTGAATTTTTAGAGATCAGGAAGCAGTTTATGTTGTCGAAAATAGTGACGCTTGGGATTTATCAGGCTTTAAATAAGAAAATTGAGAATCTCAGGATTAAATGGCCGAATGATATTTATGCCGGCAATAAAAAGCTTGGCGGAATTCTGATCGAAAACTCAATTATGTACGGGGCTATCAAAAGTGCAGTAATTGGCATTGGCCTGAATGTGAACCAGACGGTTTTCAAGAGCAATGCGCCAAATCCTGTCTCCCTGAAAAGTCTGACAAATCAGCATCAGGATTGCGACATGGTTTTGGCCGATTTGCTTTCAGGGATCGACACCTATTATTCGCTTCTTCGCGATGGAAAGGAAAAGCAGATTAACCGCGAATTTATTTCGGTTTTGTATCGCCTGAACGAAAAGCACACGTATCGTTCAGAAGGAGAACTTTTCGAAGGAACAATCGTTGGCGTTAATGGTATCGGGCAGCTACAAATCAGAAAAGATAACGGCCAGATAGCTGAGTTTCATTTTAAGGAAGTGGAATTTGTTCAGCAAAATGGGAATAACCAGGATTGCTGAAAACTAATTTCAAATTTTGAATTGTTTCCCTCCCGGCTTCGGATTTAATGTGATGGATGACCGCCCATTTGCGGCTTTTCTATCGATACGGCAATCTGGCCAGCATGTCGGCCATCTTGTCGATACCTTCTTCCAGCTTTTTGTTTACGAGCATTTTAATCATCATGCTCATTTCCGCATCGAGCGTGAGGCGGAGTTTTGTCTCATAGGCAGCAACGGGCAACAACTGAATCCAAAAAGTAATGCCAACCGGCAAACTTCCAGTACTGGCAACTTTGATATTTTTATGTGGTTCCCGTTCGATAATGCGGATTTCGGCCGGGCCGACTCCTGAAATCTCGAACCGGCATGAATCAGCATCGGATTCAAAATTTGATATTTTGATTTGAGGTACCTGCTCCGTCATTTTTTCGAGCAATCCTTCGTTGATATATTTCGAGAGGTTCGAAAAATCGGAAAGGTAATTGAAAATGATTTCCTGGTTTTGATTAACCGTTTTTACTTCGCTAACGTATCTGTTTGTTCCCATGTCAGGTTTTGGTATATAAAAAATCCCCTTTCCGGTCAGAAAAGGGGAATATTGAATGATTGAAATGTGCTATTTACCCCAGCTTTCAGGCTGTTCGCGCCATTTATTCAGTTTTTCAACTTCTTCTGGCTTAACATCTCCAGACTCGAGCGCAAGGTCGATTAAAACCTGGTAACGGCTCAACGCTGTCAGTTCGAGTCCTGCGTCGGCGAAATTTTTGCGTGCGTGCGGAAAGTTGTAGGTGAAGATGGCAAGCATACCCAAAACATCGCCGCCAAAATTAGTAACGGCTTCCGCGGCTTTCAGACTGCTGATGCCGGTTGAGACAAGGTCTTCAATAATCACCACTTTTTGCCCGGCTTTCATGTCACCTTCAATCAGGTTTTCCAATCCATGGTCCTTTGGTTTCGAACGTACATAAATGAACGGCAGTCCAAGTTCCTGGGCAACCAGCATTCCGTGCGCAATGGCGCCTGTGGCAACTCCTGCAATCACTTCTGCTTGCGGATACTTGTCTCTGATAATTTTGGCGAACTGTTCGCAGATGAAAGTTCTCACCTCAGGATAAGACAAAATTTTGCGGTTATCGCAATAAATTGGCGCTTTCCATCCGGATGCCCATGTGAATGGGTTGTTGGGCTGAACTTTTATGGTGTTAATCTGAAGTAGTTTCTTTGTAACTTCGAGTTGAATTTGATCGATCATGACTATTTTCTTTATATACTTATATATACAGCGGGCAAATGTACAAAGTTTTTTTCAATGACTCCAGCATTCAGTTTGGTGGTTCGGTAAAAAAATCATTAAAAAATAACATAGTAAAAGTTCTCGATGATAGCGATTATGTTTTTGTAAATCAGTTTGTTTCGTTGGTCGAGAATGGAGGCGGTGACGTTCATTTTGTTGTAGAACATCCCTACGAAGAAACTGCGTGGTGCTATTTCAGAAAACAATTTAAAGAGCTGCCTGCTGCGGGTGGTTTTGTTCGAAACGGGAATGGTGAGTTTTTATTTATTAAGCGCTTAGGTGTATGGGATTTGCCGAAAGGAAAAATAGAAAAAAATGAAACTCCTGAAATTGCTGCGGTTCGGGAGGTTGAGGAGGAGTGCGGCCTTTCGGGACTTGCAATTGTTTCACCTCTTCAGGCAACATATCACATTTATCGGTCGCCTTTTCTGAAACCGAATAAAAATTTGGTATTGAAAGAGACGCACTGGTTTTTGATGGAGTATACAGGTAATGAGACTCCTGTTCCGCAAACAAGCGAGGATATTGTTGAAGCACGGTGGGTAGCGCCGGCAGATTTAAAGATGATTATCGAAAATACATACGAAAGTTTACGCGAACTGATTGAAGAAACGATTCTGAAAGTCTGACTGCTATTTTTTTAGTGTAGTTTTTTGCAGTTTACTTTCCGCTTTCCCGAAGCTCTTTGAAATATTCGCTTTTGAAAATTTGGCCCAACTGACGGTCTAGTCCGTCAATGGGATTTGGAGCGGGCGAAAGCAGCAGTTTACCGTCTTTGGCAATGAGGTATGCTGTTGGGAATGTTTTTACCCTGAAAGTGGCATCGATGTTGGCATTGGTGGTGACAAACAGTCCCGCCCAGCCATTTTCCTGTGTTAGCTTCAAATTCTTTGGTATGATATTGATGATCACCAGTTTGTCTTTGTAGTGTGCCGCTACGTTTTTTAAGGCGTCCAGGTGCTGGCGGCAAATGCTGTTTCCCGGATCTGTAAAATGCAGGTAAATGTATTTTCCGGAGAAGTCGCTCAGTTTAATCGTTTTTCCTAAAGAATCGCTGAATGAGATAGCCGGAGGATTGGTTCCGCTTGCCAGCCAGGTTAGTTTGGTTTTGATGAGTCTGCCCGTTTCCTGTTCGTAGGCGCTCCAGCCAAGTGTTTTTATCTGATCGAGCATTTTCAGGATGGTGGATTTTGCAAATTGTTTACTGTAGTAACCGTCGTTCAATGCCTGCAGCAGTACCAAATGGGACAGATCGGGATTGAAATGAAGCTGTCTTTGAAAATATATATCCAGTTCTTTTAGGTTTCCTGAATCAATCAATCCTCTTATTTTGCTTCCGTTCGGGTTGTTGACCAGCATTTCGAAATAATTCTGAAAAACCTGACTGAATATAATTTGATAGGCGTCGAGTTGATAAATTGGCTTCATCGTGCTGAAATATTCCGCCATGAACCCGGGAGATTTTCCCTGGTTTAGCGCGAAATCGAGATTAGC
>JAEWME010000388.1 GCA_023393265.1 Bacteroidota bacterium
ATCATGTTATTGTGCATCCAATAGCGGGCAGCTTCGTGGCCGTGTGCCGCAACCGATTGTGCGATTTCGGCTTCATGGTGCGGGAAAGTCAAATCCATGCCACCACCATGAATATCGAACGTTTCGCCCAAATATTTGCAACTCATTGCAGTACATTCGAGATGCCAACCGGGAAATCCCTCGCCCCAGGGCGAAGGCCAGCGCATGATGTGCTCGGGCGAAGCTTTTTTCCAGATGGCAAAATCCAGTGCGGATCGTTTTTCATCCTGACCGTCAAGGGTACGGGTATTGGTTAAAAGATCGTTGATTTTGCGCCCCGAAAGCTTTCCGTAATCATGGTCTCCGGCAAATTTCTCAACGTCGAAGTATACCGATCCGTTGCTTTCATAAGCGTATCCCGAAGCCATAATCCGCTTCACATCTTCAATCTGCTCGATGATATGGCCCGAAGCGTGTGGCTCTATGCTAGGCGATTCCACGTTAAGCATTTGCATCGACTCGTGGTACATGTTGGTATATTTCTGCGCAACTTCCATCGGCTCCAGTTCGTCGAGCCGGGCTTGCTTGGCAATTTTGTCTTCGCCTTCATCGGCGTCGGCCACCAAATGTCCCACATCCGTAATATTACGCACATAGCGTACTTTGTAGCCAATTTCCTTCAGGAAACGAAACAACAAATCGAAAGTAATTGCTGAGCGGGCGTGCCCCAGATGTGGCGGGCCATATACTGTAGGGCCGCAAACATACAAGCCAACTTTGCCGGGAATCAGCGGTTCAAAGACTTCCTTTTTTCTTGTAAGTGTGTTGTATACTTGAATTTCCTGAATCATGACCATAAAATTTCTCGATGCTGCAAATGTATAAATTATTGCTGAACGGGTAACCTTTTGATACTTTCCGGAATTAAGATTAATTGGTTTGTGCTAAATCGCACACTCTGGACAAAAAACCTTTTTATTTCCGCACATTCTTTTATTTCCTGCTTATTTATACTCATTCTGATGTTCGATATCGAACAACTAGGCTAAAATAAAATTTTCGCACATCAAAAATATCTTAAGCGCACACCCAAAAGCGATTTTTATTTGTCAAATCGGTTTTTTGAATTTACTTTTGTTCACATTATCAAATATCCTCCAGATTCAGGTTGTTTGGTTATAAAGAAGAGTGGAGAGATCGGGCTCAGCGAAACTCTGGCAACCATCTGCAAATACAGAAACGGTGCCAATACCCGGCCGGAAACGGAATTATAATTCAACCGAAATGAAACGACTTTCAACATTACATCTGCTTAGTTTCATGTACTTCTCCAATATGTGCATGCGTTGATTGCCGCGATAAAAACTGCCAATACTTTTAAGGAAAATATCTCTGGATGTTTTTCCCATTCATCATTCATAAATCATCATTTACACGATATGGGCATTCAAAAAACCTACAAAGAAATTAACGAGAAAATCCGCCGTGGCGAGGCAGTGGTGCTGACAGCAGAAGAAGTCTCGCAAATGGCGCTCACAGCCTCTCCTGAAGAAATTGCCGAAAAAGTGGATGTTGTCACCACTGCCACTTTTGGTGCCATGTGTTCGTCGGGCGCCATCATCAACTTCGGACATGCCAATCCACCAATCCGCATGGAAAAAATCAGGATGAACGGCGTACCGGCATACGAAGGACTGGCTGCTGTTGACACCTATATCGGCGCTACGGCCTGCGACCCCAAGAACCCCAAATATGGCGGCGCACATGTCATTCAGGATTTAATCGACGGGAAAGACATTGAACTGGAAGCATGGGGTAAAGGCACAGACTGCTATCCGAGAAAGCACATCAAAACAATCATCAATAAGGAAACGGTGAACGAAATGATCCTTTTTAATCCCAGGAATGCCTACCAGAATTATAACGTGGCTGTCAATTCGACCCCACAAATGAAATACACCTACATGGGCAGTTTGCTGCCGAACATGCGCAACGCAACCTATTCAACTTCGGGAGAGTTAAGTCCGCTGCTGAACGACCCCGAGATGAAAACCATTGGCATCGGAACCCGTATTTTTATCGGCGGTACGCAGGGTTTTGTGGTTTGGCCCGGCACACAATTCAACACCTCGAAACCGAAAAACGAACACGGTGTGCCGGTTAGCAATTCGGCAACACTGGCTGTAATCGGTAACCTGAAAGAAATGTCGTCGGAATTTTTGCAGGCAGCCTACTACGAAAAATATGGCGTCAGCCTGTTTGTTGGTATCGGCATTCCAATTCCGGTTTTGAATGCTGAAATTGCCAAATTTGTATCTATCCGCAACGAACAAATTGAAACGACAGTTTGTGATTACGGCGTTGCCGGAACTCCTGCTTTGGGCCGCGTAACCTATGCACAACTTCGTTCCGGTGAGATTGAAGTTCAGGGCAAAAAAATCAGGACCGCGCCGGTTTCAAGCTTGAGTAAAGCCCGAAAAATTGCCAACATTCTGAAAAAATCGATTCAGGATGGGGAGTTTGAGATCACCAAACCGGTGCAGATGTTTCCGACAAACACCTCGCTGAAATCGCTTAAAGAAGTGAAAGGAGAACAACAATGAGTATGCTGAAAAAAAGATATGTACTGAAATTCCCGTCGCAAAGCGGCGACAAACCATTGAGTTATCAGTTGGTTAAAGATTTTGATATCCGCATCAACATTCTCCGGGCAGAAGTATGGCCGGGAAAAACAGGCAGCCTGGTTTTGGAACTGGAAGGCACTTCGGAAAACCTGAAAAATGGAATCGCCTATCTGGAAGAAAACCAGGTAAGCTGCGAACCACTCAACAAGAAAATAACCTGGGACGAGGCGCGTTGCATCCACTGCGGAAACTGCACCGCCGTTTGTTTTGCCGGCGCCTTGCAAATGGACACCGAGAGTTGGGAACTGCAGTTCGATTCGGAAAAATGTATCGTGTGCGAGCTTTGCGTCCCTGCTTGCCCTCTGAATTTGTATAAAATTGATTTTCGGGAATAATTAAAGGATTGATGGACGGAAGGATTGATTCTTAATAAATGATCGAACAGCGCACATATCGTAACCAGTTTTCGCAGCAACGGTTTCGCACATTCACCGTCAACTATAAGGAAACCGATTTGTGGATTGGCGTCGATCCGGATTCTTTTCAGGAAGAAATGAAAACGGTCGCCCTTTCGAAAGTAAAAGAATTACGTTTGCTGCTCGAAAATTACCTGCTAACCGATCCTGTTTTTGGCAAAACCTTTGATCCGCATCAGGTAGAACCGAATGCGCCCGAAATTGTTAAAGTGATGGCTCATGCGGCAAAACAGGCTCATGTTGGACCTATGGCCGCTGTGGCTGGCGCTTTTTCGGAAACAGTTGGGCACAAATTGTTGGAACATTTTAATATTCAGGAATTAGTGGTGGAAAATGGGGGCGATATTTTCCTGAAAATTAACCGAAATTTGCTCCTTTCAGTTTTCGCCGGAAATTCTCCGCTATCCGAAAAAATAGGGATCGAGATTCCGGCTGATGAATCGCCGCTCGGAGTGTGCACTTCGGCCGGAACGGTTGGTCCGTCGGTGAGTTTTGGTAAAGCCGACGCCGCAATGATTGCCTGCAAAAGCACAGCTCTGGCCGACGCCTTTGCAACTGGTTTTGGAAACAGAGTGAAAATGCCTGATGACGTTCATGCGGTGATTAATCAAACAGAGCAATTCCCCGAGATTCTTTCGGCTGTGCTGATTTGCCGGGACAAAATCGGGATTCGCGGAAAATTTGAAATGAAACTTATAAAATAGCTGCACGCCTCCTGTCATCCCGAATTTATTTCGGGATCTGATGAGAGCTCAGAAAATCCTGAAACAAGTTCAGGATGACGTGACTGGTTTTAAATTATTATTTATTGATGACAATAAAAAAAG
>JAEWME010000124.1 GCA_023393265.1 Bacteroidota bacterium
GTGGTGGCTTTCAGCTTCGAGGGCGAATGGGCAAAATCGTTGAAGACGGTACAGTTTTCGGTTTCGGCCAATATTTCGAGTCGTCGTGCGGCGCCTTTAAATGCGGCAATTGCCGAGTAAAACTGATCGTCGCTCAGTCCGATTTGGCGGCAAACCTGCAGGGCTCCTGCAATGTTTTGCAAATTGTGGTCGCCAAAAATTTGCAGCCTGATTTTTTGGTCACCTGAAACCAGGTAGGTCACGCCATTTTCAATTGTTGACGGGTGAGCCAAATATGCGATTTTTTGCACGTCAGTGCGTGTGTTTTCTGCTACTTGCTGCAGGTTTTCGTCTTTCCCGAAATAGATGAGCGAGCCATTGGGTTCAATCAGGTTCGCAAAGGTTTGAAACTGCTCCACGTAAAACGGAAAGGTCGGGAATACGTTGATGTGGTCCCAGGCGATGCCGCTCAGCAGGGCAATGTTGGGAAAATACAGGTGAAACTTTGGTCGTAGATCGATTGGAGACGACAGATATTCGTCGCCTTCGAAAACGGCAATCCGTGCATCTTCGCTAAGCGAAACCATCGTGTCGAATCCTTCGAGTTGGGCGCCAACCATGTAATCGAACCGGATTTGGTTGTGGCGCAAAACGTGCATGATCATGGAGGTGATGGTTGTTTTGCCATGACTGCCGCCCACCACCACGCGGATTTTGTCTTTCGTTTGTTCGTACAAATATTCAGGATAGGAAAAGATCTTCAGGCCCAGTTCCTGTGCGCGGATGAGCTCGGGATTGTCCTGCCGCGCGTGCATTCCCAAAATCACAGCATCCAGTTCGGGCGTGATGTTTTGAGGAAACCAGCCTTCTTTTTCAGGCAAAAGTCCGAGGTTTTTCAGGCGGGTTTTCGAAGGTTCAAAAACTTCGTCATCGGAACCGGTGACCTGGTAACCTTTTTTGTGCAAAGCGATGGCCAGATTGTGCATGGCGCTTCCGCCGATGGCTATAAAATGTACGCGCATAATTTCGGTTTTTGGAGGATGCAAAATAGGCAAAAAACCGCTGATTGTCGTTTAAAAAAGTTGATCTTAGCAGAAGTTATCGTTTGAGAAATGAAAAAGAACAATTTCAGGAAAACATTTTTTGGATGGAAGGCGCTGCCCTTCTGGCTGGCTTTGGCCACTTTCGGCCTGGTTCAGGTTTTTTCAGCGCGTCCGCAAATTACAGAGCGCGTTTATTCGCAAACCATTTACCCGGTTTTTGCATCGGTTTTGTCGTTTTTCAGCCGGTGGCTCTCGTTTTCGCTCGACGATTCGTTTTATGCAGCGCTCGTTGTTTTTCTCGTAGTCCTTACATTGCTGATGCTTTTTCGGAAAATCAGGTTTGCCAAATTTGCCCTGATCTTTTTTCAAACCTTAGCCATTTGCTTCACGCTATTTTACTGGTTTTGGGGCTTCAACTATTTTCGGGAAAGCTTCAATCAGCGACTTGGTATTCAGGTTTCCAGGCCTGATACGGTTCAGTTTGCTCGGGTGCTTGGCGAATTGGTTCAGCGAACCAACGAATCGTGGTGTACATTCGACGATTTCACCCACCGGCAGGCTGACTCGCTCATAGAAGCGTCGTATCGTCAACATGCCTCTTTCCTGAAAATTGATTATCCGCTGGGAAAGCGCCGACCCAAGCCCATCACACTGAGCAACTTTTTCGCGCAGGCGTCGATTGCGGGTTATTACGGTCCGTTTTTCAGTGAAGTTCATATCAACGACAGTCTCCTGAATGTTGAATATCCGCAGGTGGTGGCGCATGAGTTTGCGCATCAGTTCGGGATTACCTCCGAGGCTGAAGCTAATTTTTACAGTTGGCTTGTGTGCACGCGCAGCGGGTCGAAGCAGTTGCAGTACAGCGCCAACCTCAGCATGTTGGGCTACTTTTTGTCGCAGTCGAAACATCTGCATGGCCGGGTGGAACTGATCAGGCAAATTCAGAAGCCGGTGCTTGACGATATGCGTAAAATTCAGGACCGCTGGGAGAAACTGCGAAACGAGAAAGTTGACAAAGTGGCTGAAAATGTGAATGATGCTTACCTGAAAACCAATAAAATTGAAAAGGGTGTTGAGGATTATTTTGGGGTCGTTCAGTTTGTGATGGACTTCGAAACCGATTCTTTGGCAGCGGGAAAAGTTGGCAGTCGCAGTGGTCAGTAAACAGAGATGGGTTGAAGGATCGAATGTTTTCAGTGAAAACTGAGACTGAATACCGCGACTGAACACTGATTACTTATTTCTGTTTATGTCCTGAAAAATATTTAAAAGATGAATATGCAATTACACGCAATACATGCCGGTCATTTTTCCTGCGACGGCGGCGCTCTGTTCGGGGTGATTCCGAAGCCTTTGTGGTCGAAAATTTATCCGTCGGATGAGAATAATGTGACGCGGCTGACCATGCGCTGTCTCCTGATTGATCAGGGCGAACGCAAAATCCTGATTGAAGCCGGAGTGGGAAACCATTATCCGGAGAAAGTGCGCAAAAACAACGGGCACGAAGAAACCGACGCGATCGAACGGTCGCTGGGCGAAAAGGGATACAAACCGGAGGATATTACCGACGTGCTTTTTACGCACCTGCATTGGGACCACTGCAACGGTGCTGTTTTAAACGAAAGCGGAAAGCTGAAACTTCAGTTTCCGAAGGCGACACACTGGTGCAGCAAAAAACAATGGGAACATGCGCAAGTCTCCAACGTTCGCGAACGGGCTGCTTATTATCCCGAAATCCTGAATTTCCTGAAGACGGAAGGAAAAATGCAACTTGTGGAAGAAGCTGGTGAATTGTTTCCGGCGGTTTCAGTTCGCCTGTACGACGGGCATACGCCCGGACAAATGATTCCGTTTGTTGAATATGAAGGAGAAACCTATGTGTATATGGCCGACCTGATTCCTACTGCTGCCAACATCCCGATCGTGTGGATAGCAGCTTACGATTTATTCCCGGTAACCACGATGGAAGAAAAAGAGCAATTTCTGAAGGAAGCGGCAGAAAAAAACTACATCCTGTTTTTCGAACATGATTATTACGCCGAATGCGCTACGGTTGAATGGAAGGAAAAGGGTCCGCAACTGAAGGAAAAGCTTCGGTTTTAAATTTCGATAAGGTAATTTGTGGTGCGTGTTTTCGGAACAGAGCAGAAGAGAAAGCTGGCCGTTGAGGATTATTTTAATAAAATAGTATCTGCGCTCGAAAAAATAATACATGGACACGGAGCATTTTAGTTCTAACTTGCAAACAGTGTTATCAATAGGATCTTCTCTATAAACCGATTAACAACGAAAATGAAACGTACTGCCTTACTTATCCTGTTTATTAATATACTCTGGTTTTCGTCAGAAGCTGATGTGAAACTTCCCCGCTTGCTCAGCGACGGCGTTGTTTTGCAGCGCGATACCAACGTGCGGCTTTGGGGTTGGGCCGATCCGGGCGAAACGGTTACCATCGTTTTTCAGAAGAAAAAATACACAGCCAAAACCAATGCTGACGGTGAGTGGCAGACGTTGCTCCCGCCGCAAAAAGCTGGTGGCCCTTACGATTTGGCCTTCAGGGGGAAGAACGAAGTAAAAATCAGAAATGTGCTTTTTGGCGATGTTTGGGTTTGCGCCGGGCAATCGAACATGGTGCTGCCAATGGAACGGGTGAAGGAAAAATATCCCGACGACATTGCTTCGGCCAATTATCCTGAAATCCGGAACTTCTTTATTGCCACGCTGACCAGTTTAAAGGAACCAGCGGGTGATCTGCCTTCAGGAGAATGGAAGTCGGCAAATCCGACCGACGTGCTGGGCTTCTCGGCCACTGCTTATTTCTTTGCCCGGAAAATCTATCAGCAATATCACATCCCGATCGGAATCATCAACGCGAGCGTGGGCGGAACACCCATCGAGGCGTGGATCAGCGAACAGGGTTACAGAGAGTTTCCTGAAATGCAGAAAATCATTGAGCGAAATAAAAACAAAGCATACATCGACTCCATTATGGCGAGTGTCCCAAAGCCGGTTCAGAAGGAAATTCAGGATAAAGGGCTGACGGAAACCCCGAAATGGTACGAAACTGCTTATGTCCCGAAAGGCTGGCACAACATCAACATCCCCGGATATTGGGAAGATCAGGGTGTGCGTGATCTGAACGGCGTGGTTTGGTACCGCCGCGAAGTGGATGTGCCGGCTTCGATGACAGACGTTCCGGTGAAGCTTTTCATGGGCCGCATTGTCGATGCCGATTTTGTGTATGTCAATGGCGAAATGGTGGGAAACATCACTTACCAGTATCCGCCTCGCCGCTATACCATTCCTTCCGGAGTGCTTAAACCCGGGAAAAATACGATCGTTGTGCGAGTCATCAACAGTGCAGGGAAAGGTGGTTTTGTTCCGGATAAACCTTATTACATGACCGCCAATGGTGAAAACATCGATTTGAAAGGAACCTGGCAGTTTAAAGTGGGCGAAGTATGTGAACCCAAGGGGTTTGGCGGATTCGGTTTTTCGGCTCAAAATCAGCCCACCGCCTTGTTCAACGCGATGGTTGCACCTGTGATGAAGCAGACCATCAAAGGGTTCGTGTGGTACCAGGGAGAAACCAATGCCGATCGTCCGCAAGCCTATACAAAACTTTTACCAGCGCTTATTTCCGATTGGCGATCCCTTTGGGATGAAGGCAATTTGCCGTTTTTATACGTTCAGCTTCCTAATTATATGGACATTACTTATTCGCCGGTGGAGAGTCATTGGGCCGAAATGCGGGAAGCGCAGCTTCAGGCCTTGTCGGTGCCCAACACCGCGATGGCAACGACGATCGACCTGGGAGAATGGAACGACATTCACCCATTGGATAAAAAAGATGTGGGCGAGCGTTTGGCTTTATGCGCCGAAAATTTGGCGTACGGCAACCAGAATGTGGTTTACATGGGGCCAATCTATCAATCAGCCAGCATTGAAGGAAACAAAATTGCGGTGTCGTTTACGCATATAGGGAGTGGACTAGTGGCGATTGACGGCGAACCGTTGAGCCGCTTCGAGATTGCCGGAGCCGACCGGAAATTTGTGTGGGCCAATGCTGCAATTTCAGGATCGACTGTTGAGGTTTGGAGCGACAAAGTTCAGGAACCGAAATATGTTCGGTATGCCTGGGCCGATAATCCGGATGGCGCAAACCTGTACAATAAGGAAGGATTGCCTGCATCTCCATTCAGGACAGATCAATAAATCCGGGCTGTTCGTCAATATAGATTTTTTGGAAACTACCAATAACCTGATTTGAATATGAAAAAAATTGTCTTCGTTTTGTTTGTTGCTTTTCTGACTGGGCAAACGATGGCTCAGAAACCACAAAATGCTGGGGATTCCAATCCTCCGATTGTAACTTTCACGGCTGATCAGGATCATGAGAACATGATGCAGCAATTGGGAATCAAGGAACTTCGTCCGGGGCCGAGCGGCAACGAGTCGGATCCCAATCATGCCAATTACGACGAATCGCTGGCCAATCCGTGTCCCAAACTTCCGGAGATTTTAACCACAAAAAATGGCAAAAAAGTTACCACTCCTGAAATGTGGTGGAAGCAGCGCCGTCCAGAGATAATTGAAGACCTTGAACGTGAAGTTTATGGTCGTTTACCTCAAAACATTCCGGCGGTAAACTGGGAGGTGAAAATCACCGATCGGGAGTTTGTTGGCTGGACACCGGTAATTGCCAAACAGATCATTGGCCATGTTGACAACAGCGGATGTCCTGAAATCAACGTCGATATCAACATGATGCTCGTGGTCCCGACCAATGTTAAGGGTCCGGTTCCGGTGCTGATGATGTTTGGGCGTCCGTCGTTCCCGTCGCCGACGCAGCCTTCACAGGAAGACATGGAAAAACTGAACGAAGCTTTTAAAGAAATGATGATCAGGAATAATCCGGATATGAAAGCTATTTTCGATCGCTATCCGGCCTACATGCCTGTAACCCGTTTACCCGGACCGAACTTTTTTGCCCCAAAACCTGAAGGCGATCCGTCGCC
>JAEWME010000128.1 GCA_023393265.1 Bacteroidota bacterium
CTGTAATGGTTACGATAGTCGTATCCGAATCAACCTTGAAAATCCAGGAAAGAAAGACATGGACAATCATCGAACCAAAGACGGCAAAAGCGACGAACAGGAAAAGGTGAAGAAAATCGATTTGAAACATGCTTCTTAAATCGGCCATCGACGAAACGACAAGGCAAAAGACTATGATAAAGTACATACCAAGTTGGAAGGTTTTTTCGATGCTGCTGACCGCTTTAATGGTTCCCAGTGCCAGGCCCAGAGTAGTAATTGCCAGGATTATAATAACCGTTTGCGACGATTTTGGGAACAAAAGGCTGATTCCAAACGAAACAGCCAGAATCAATAGTGAAAGAGCAAGAGCTTTTAGTAGTTGGTTAATGCCTCGTTTGGTCATCATGCCCAGATAATTATCAACACCTTCATTCTCAGTAATTACTTTTTTCAACCTGAATTTTTCGTGACTGTCATTAAAATGGGGTAAAATCAGGTTAAACGTCTTTTGTGCACCTGTCAGCATGAAAAGCAGGCACACCGAACCCAAAACCATGTCGTATGTATTTGTCAGTACAAAAGTGTTCGGGCTAACTTCCAGCGCCGATGAGATGGCTGCCATATTAGGCGTTCCGCCTGTATAAACCCCAGAGAGCATCCCTGCAATCTTCCATGATTCTGCAATATGATCTTTAAACAGAAAAAAACCGGCAATAATCACAATCAGTAATGACGCCACGCCGAGAATAAGAGAAAGAAGCGCTTCTTTGGCGAATTTGATCCAGCGCCGGATATCGAGGGAGAAAAGTAGTAGCGGCAAGGCAACAGGAATGGCAATCGACATAATAATATCCTGAACAGAGCCGATATGGTTCAATCGAAGGTCGCTTTCTGTAATTTTTCCTTCAGCAAAATACCTGATTAAATCTGCATGAGGGATAGCCGTATTTCCGGCCAATAAGGCGTGATATGCTACACTCGCTTTGGGGAAAATGCCTATATTCCCAATAATAAGTCCGACGGCGTAAGCCATTACAACTGCACCAATTTTGTTAATCGCTTTGGATATATGTGCCAGATAAATCAGGAGTGCAGGGGTGAGAAAATAGAACAAGACCAAAGAAGAGACAAGAATCATGAAATTGACGTTAGATGAACACCCAAATATAGAAAAAGCTGAATGAAGTTAAAATAAAACTCAGGATTGAAAGATATAATGACTGCCGCCGGGATATATTTATGAATTCAATAGTCCAGATTATGTTTTCGATCAATGAAAGGGGGATTTTGATAAATGTTGAGCAGTTTGCAAATATCCCTTTCTTATAGCAGTGCTAATAAAAGTTGGATTGCTTAATATTGAATGAAAAAGCTGAAATCACTGAGAAATATTGAATTGCAGAGTTTTTGTCCGATATGTGAGATATTTATTTTTGTTAATAAGGCCTCAAAACACCAGATTTTAACTGAGACGAGCCCAGTCAGTTCAGGTTAATCAGTAGGATTGTTTTCGTATTTTTGCATAAAATACTTTTATTGCATCATTTGAAATTGCAGAGTTCTTGATACATTAATCTCCCGGGATCATTGTATTTTTAGATTGCAATCAGTTTATCATATATTTATACAGTTTTGACATAACCAACCGAAAAATATGAAAAGAACTTTACCTATTTTCTGTTTTTTACTTGTGGCTACATTGCTAAGTTCTGTCCAGGCATTTTCGCAGTCTTTTGCTATTGAACTTGGAGGTCAGGAGATTTCTTTAATCAATGCAAACAGGACATTGTTGGTTAATGGCGGAAACAACGGGCTTAGTGCCGGGTCGGTGTGGCGTTATGACAATGTTATTAATACTCCTGACATTACAGTTTATGCTAAGCTAAAGATTCTGGAAACAAATAATGCCGGAATTGCCAGTGGTTATCTCGATGATGAATCAACCGGGGATGCCAAACGGTTTCAGCCCCGCATTTATACCAATTCCAGCGCTGGTGGTTATGTGCTTTTTGAAATGGACTTTTATGAGTTGATCACTAATTCAAATGTTTATATTTCGGATTACTACATTACAGGTGTAGATATTGACGGAAACTCAACATCAGAAAGAGAATTCTACGAGGTTGGAGGTTACTCTAGTTATATAGTTGATGCATCAACTCAATTAACCATAACACCATCTCCAGTTGATGCAAGCAGAACTCGCTTTCTAGGGCGTGGTTCAAACCTAAATGATATTACATTTGAGAATACAGCCGCTTTTATTGCCAAGTATCCACATCCTGATACGAAGATTATTTTCGCAATGGGTTTCAACGGATCTGTATCTCAAAGTAGTGCCCGTCAGTATTCTGCACAATTTGGTTCGCTGGGTGGAACCTTTAGTTCCGTTGCAACTAAATATAATCCTGTTCCGAACTTATTTATACAAAAGACTGGGACTCCTGCAACTTTTATTCCGGGAACCAACGCACAATACACGATCAATGTTACGAACTCGAATAACACGGCAACCAATGTAACAGTCACTGATGTATTGCCTTCTGGCTTGTCTTATGTTCCGGCCAGCACCACCGTATTTATTCCTGCATCGACAACAACGAAAACACTGATTGACTATTTTGAAGTTGTAGCATATAACAATGAAGACGGTAATGATGCCTGGGCTTCCAATTGGTATGAAATTGCAGATAATGCCAGCGCTTCCAGTGGAAGTATAAAAATAACAGGCGCGGCCCTAAACTTTAATAACCTGACAGGAAGCCAGGAAATACGGCGGGATGCTAATTTGAGCCAGGCCCAGTCGGCAAATCTAACATTCAATTGGACAACATCCAGTCTTGGTAGTAGTACATTTCTTGTTGATATAACACCTGACAGAACCGCAAGTACTCCGGTTTGGACGAATTTGGCTACTTATTCCGGAACTGCATCAGGCGCTGCATCGATTGTCATTCCTGCAACATATTTCACAGCCAACGCTTCTATTCGTTTCAGGAGTGGTGGAAACTGGAGCAGTTCAAGTAAAACGGCAACCATTGATAATTTAAAAATTACCTATTCTTTCAGTAAGCCTGATGTCACGTTAACAAATGCCGGAACCTCAACTCTTAATAATGGTACGCCGCCCAACCTGGTGACAACCGATGATCATATCACGCTTGAGCCGGGAGTCACAATGACCGTTACTTTTAATACTTTTGTTACCTGCGCCGTTTCGGGAACTGTTTCGAATACGGCAACTGCCCACTGTGATAATCTTCCATCAGATGCCTCATCAACCTTTTCAGCAACGACAACACCAACCGCCTCCGGTGCTTCTATTTGTTCTCCTCCGGGAAATGCTGTTCTAACGGCTTCGGGAGCTGGACCAGGACAAGTATACCGATGGTATAGTGATGCAAGCGGTGGTACCTTGTTATATACAGGAAATCCATTTACTACTCCCAGTATTAGTACAAATACCATTTATTACGTTGCGTTTTATACTTCATCAACTGGTTGTGAAAGCGCAAGGGTTGCTGTGCCGGTGGATATATCTCCGACGGTTACCGGAACAGGGACAATTACAGAGCTAACAGCCAGAAATGGTACGCCTACCGGTACAAATTATTCTGATAACCAAAGTAGTGTGGGATTCTCGGTGTCGGGTTATACAGGTGCAACGTCCTATCAATGGACAATTAATTATCCCGGAGCGACAATCATTGGTCCAAGTGATGGTTCTACCATTTATTTTAATTTTAACAACAGTGGAGCACAAGCCAATGTTCAGGTTTGCGCTACCCCTGTCAATTCCTGCGGAAGTGGTAGCCCGGTTTGTAAAACAATTGGAATTTCAGATGGTGTCAATCGCTATATTTCGGGTTATGTCTATCGCGACACTGATGGATCAGGTTCAGGAAAAAAAGTCGACGGAACTGGCATTAATTCGATCGGGGGGCAGCCAATTTATGCAACGCTGGTAGCGGCAGGAAAAGCTGTTTCCACCACAGCGATTTCATCTGACGGAAGTTATCGTTTTGATTATTTGGTTGGAACCTCAAATTATTATAGCGTGTGGATCACATCCAGCGTTTATGGTACCGGCACAACTCCGGTCGCATCCCTTCCTTCAGGCGGGACTTTCACGGGTGAAATCAATAATGACAACGCCAATTCATTGACAGGTAATGATGGAACAACAGATGGTAAAGTTATTAACCTCACTGCTGGTAGCGAGACCAATGTTAATTTCGGGATTGCATTGACTAATCCAACCGCTGCGAATGATAACGCAACAACGAATGAGGATACCAATATAACCTTTAGCGTTACGGCAAATGATACTCCTTATGCCGGAAATTCAATTAATACGTCAAGTGTTGATTTGGATCCATTGACTCCGGGACGGCAAACTTCCTATTCGGTTGCAGGACAAGGAACCTTTTCAGTTGATAATTTGGGGAGTGTGACGTTCATTCCATTTTCGAATTACTTTGGAACGGTCACAGCGAAATATACTGTTAATGACAATGTCGGCGTTATCTCTAACGAGGCAACCATCACGGTTACGATAAACACTGTTAATGACGCACCCTCATTTGTAAAAGGAGCCAATCAGACTGTTTGTAATGGCGCCGGGGCTCAAACCATTAGTTCCTGGGCAACATCTTTAAGTCCGGGACCAACAAATGAATCATTACAATTGCTTTCATTCAATATTGTTAGCAATTCTAATCCATCCGTTTTTTCTGTTTTACCTTCTATTTCTCCTGACGGAACACTAACATATAGTCCGGCGTCCTCCAGTTCCGGATTTGCAGATATTGTCATTAACATTTCTGATAATGGCGGCACTTCGAACGGGGGAACGAATACTTCGGCGAATCAGACTTTTCGGATTACTGTAAGTGGATTGACTGTATCAGGCAACGAAACTGATGTTAGCTGTAATGGTGGTCATGATGGAGCTATTGTTTTATCCGTAAGCGGAGGCGTTTCTCCTTTTACCTATAATTGGCAGGATGGTGCAACCACAAAGGAGCGTATATCATTATATTCCGGAAGTTATACTGTAACCGTAACGGATGCAAATGGTTGCTCAGGAACAGGTGGTTTCACAATACTCCAACCGACATCTGTTTCCCTTAGTGGAAGTGTTACAGATGTGTCGTGTAATGGTGGAACAAACGGAGCGATTGCATTAACAGTCAGTGGTGGTACCGGTCCATATTCCTATACATGGGATGGCGGAATAACGTTAAAAGACAGAAGCGGACTTAACGCAGGAAATTATCATGTAGTTGTCTCCGACTCACATGGATGCACAGCGAGCGGAACTTACGAAGTAAAACAGCCGGTTGCTTTAGCTGTAACCAATAATATTACTCATGTTTCCTGTTCCGCAGGGACAAATGGAGCGATAAATATTGTTGCAACAGGAGGAACAAGTCCATATACGTATCATTGGGC